>CAYXJM010000644.1:0-1805 GCA_964465455.1 uncultured Klebsiella sp. | reverse complement strand
GTGCTCGACGTAGAAGGCGGCTTCCTGGTGCGGGTTCTCGCCGTAGCGCATCTCCTGCGCCTTCGCGAACTGCAGGCTGAAGGTGCGCGGGAACGGGCTGCGCGCGCCGGTCGGGTCGAGGGCGCCGAGGTAGTTCGCGATCGCGCCGTCGTAGCGCGCCGTGTGTTCGAAGGCCTTCACGGCGAGGTCGAAGCGGGTCGCGGCGCTGGTGCCGCCGGTGCTCTCCAGCTCCGCGACCACGCGCGCGTAGTCGGCCGCGTCCACCACGATGCCGACGTGGCGGTGGTTCTTCGCGGCCGAGCGCACCATCGTCGGCCCGCCGATGTCGATGTTCTCGATCGCGCTCGGCAGGTCGCAGTCGGGGCGCGCCACGGTCTGCTCGAAGGGATAGAGGTTCACGGCGACGAGGTCGATCGGCGCGATGCCGTGCGCCGCCATCACCGCGTCGTCCTCGCCGCGCCGGCCCAGGATGCCCCCGTGCACGCGCGGATGCAGCGTCTTCACGCGGCCGTCCATCATCTCGGGGAATCCGGTGTAGTCCGAGACCTCGCGCACCGGGACGCCGCTCGCCGAGAGCAGCTTGTGGGTGCCGCCGGTCGAGAGTATCTCGACGCCGAGGCGGGCGAGCGCGCGCGCGAATTCCACGACGCCGGTCTTGTCCGACACGCTGATCAGGGCGCGGCGCACCGCGACGATATCCGGGGCATCTTTCATGGGGCTTGGATCCGGTTCATGGATGGGGTGGCGGGCGTGGGAGGAAGCGTCGCGCGGGAGCGGCGCCTCACAGCATCCCGTAGCGTTTGAGTTTCTTGCGCAGCGTGCCGCGGTTCAGGCCGAGCACGGTCGCGGCGAGGGTCTGGTTGTTGCGCGTGTATTTCAGCACGGCCTCGAGCAGCGGCGCCTCGACCTCGGCCAGCACCATGTCGTAGACGTCGGTGACCATCTGGCCGTCGAGTTGCGCGAAGTAGTTGTTCACCGCGAACTCGACGCTCTGGCGCAGCGAGCGCGCCGCGGGCTGCGCCGGCGCGGCGGGCGCATCGTGTTCGCAGGCCTCGGCGCGCAGACCCGGCGCGCGGTCGATCTGGTTCATGCGGCCCTCGCCTCGTGCCCGGCGGTTCGCGAGAAATAGCCGCCCAGCGCGGCCAGCTGCGCCGTCGCGGTGTCGAGCCGGTAGAACTCGCGCAGGAAGTCGCGCGCCCCGGCGCGTTCGGCCAGGTACCAGCCGACGTGCTTGCGCGCGATGCGCGCGCCGACGGCTTCGCCGTAGAAGGCGTGCAGCGTCTCGAGATGGTCGAGCATCAGTTGTTCGAGCAGCGCGCGCGGCGGTTCCGGCTGCGCGGCGCCGGTCGCGAGCTCCGCGTCGATCTGGCCGCACAGCCACGGGCGGCCCTGCGCGGCGCGTCCCACCATCACGGCGGCGGCGCCGGTGTGCGCGAGCACCGCGCGCGCCTTCGCGGCGCTGTCGATGTCGCCGTTGGCGATCACCGGCAGGCGCACGGCGGCGACGATGTCGCGGATCGTGTCGTACTCGGCGCTGCCCTCGAAGCGACAGGCGCGCGTGCGCCCGTGCACGCTGAGCGCGCGGATGCCGCAATCCTCGGCAATGCGCGCGATGCGCACGCCGTTGCGATCGGAGGGGCTCCAGCCGGTGCGCATCTTCAGCGTGACCGGCACCTCGGGCACCGCGTTCACCACGGCGTCGAGGATTTGGCCCACCAGCCGTTCGTCACGCAGCAGCGCGGAACCTGCGGCCTTGCGGCAGACGTTCCTGGCCGGGCAACCCATGTTGATGTCGATGATCGCGG
>CAYXJM010000643.1:0-1810 GCA_964465455.1 uncultured Klebsiella sp. | reverse complement strand
AGGGGCAGGTCCTCGGTACGCTCGCGCAGCGCCGGCATCTCGATCGGAAACACGTTGATGCGGTAGTAGAGATCCTCGCGGAAGCTGCCCTTCGCGATCATTTCCTCGAGATTCTTGTGGGTCGCGCAGACGATGCGCACGTCCGCCTCGAGGGTCTGGCTGCCGCCGACCCGCTCGAAGGTCCGTTCCTGCAGCACGCGAAGCAGCTTGACCTGCATCGCGAGCGGCATGTCGCCGATCTCGTCCAGGAAGAGCGTGCCGCCCTGCGCCAGCTCGAACCGGCCTGCACGGCTGCTCACGGCGCCCGTGAACGCCCCCTTCTCGTGGCCGAACAGCTCGCTCTCGAGCAGTTCGCCGGGAATCGCCCCGCAGTTGAGCGGCACGAAGGGCCCGTTGCGGCGCCGGCTGTGCGCGTGCAGGCTGCGCGCCACCACCTCCTTGCCGGTGCCGGACTCGCCGAGCACCAGCACGGTGGCATCGGTGTCGGCCACCTGGCTCATCATGCGGCGCACCGCGCGCATGCCCGCGCTCGCGCCGACCAGTTCCCGGAACAGCTTCGGCTCGGCGTCGCCGCGCGCGCGACCGAGCTCGTACTGCTCGCGGTAGACGCGGGCACGGTGCAGCGCATCGACCAGGCGCGCGTAGGCGAAGGGCCAGCCCAGCGTGCCGACCACCATCGCCTCCAGACGCCCCGCCGCCACGCCCCCGGCGGGCGCCGCGGTGATCACGACCGGCAGCCCCGGATCCCTCGCCGCCAGCGCCTCCAGCACCGCCTCCAGTTCGAAGCCTTCGCCATCGGCGGCCAGCAGCACCGCCTGCGGCGGCTCGCCGCCCGCCTCAGACAGTGCCGCCAGGGCGACGTGGGGCTCGTCGAGGAAGTCCAGAATGGCCGATGCGGTCGCGCGTCGCGCCTCGTCGTGGTCCAGCAGCAGGATGTGGGTGCGGTTCGCCATGCGCTCGTCTTGTCCCTGGCGAGCGCCGGTTGGCGCTGCTCACGGACAGATTATAGTTGGCGAAAACCGGAAGCTGACAGATTTACCGCTATCGAGAGCGGATTTTCAGTCAATAAGATGACGCCGGCCGGTCAGGGAACGGCGACCTGCTCGCGAATGCCCTCCCAGCCGTTGCGGATGGTGCCCAGCAGGGCGCCCACCTCGTCGAGCGGAGCGGCGCTCTTCTCGCGGTGCACGTCCATGAGGCGCACCGTCATGTAGTCGTAGAGCCGGTCGAGATTGGCCGCGATCTCGCCGCCGGCCTCCTTGTCCAGGCAGCCCTGCAGCCCGCTGATGATCCCCAGCGCCTTGCCCAGCGCCTCGCCCATGCCCGCGGCGTCCCCCGCCGCGAGGGCGCCCTTGGCCTGCGCGATACGATCGAGCGCACCGTCGAGCAGCAGCTGGATCAGGCGGTGCCCGTCCGCGTCGACCACGCCGGTCTGTGCATTGATCTGCTGGTACTGCGCCAGAGCGCTCCTGCTGTACACGTCCTGATACCTCATCGACTGTCCGGGCGACCGCTGGATTCTCGAGCCTGGGCATCCGCCCCGGCAACCGGCCGCGCCAATGGCTATCGACCGCCGCGGACCGGACTTGAGCGGCAATGATGACACGCCGGCGGGCCGGGTCGGTTGCAGGGATCGAAAAAATTTTTAAAGTTCCGGCCGCCGGCGCCGATACCGGAAGCGAGCGCCGCAATTGGCGGCGGGCCGGAGAAGCAGAACTCATTCAGCCAAGCCCCGCCCGGGCACCCTTTGGAGATGCACCATGCCGCAGATCATCAACACGAACATCCCGTCGCTGAACGCCCAGCGCAA
>CAYXJM010000642.1:0-1813 GCA_964465455.1 uncultured Klebsiella sp. | reverse complement strand
TCGATGGGCATGACGCCGCTCGAGGGCCTGGTGATGGGCACGCGCGCCGGCGACCTCGACCCGGGCGCGCTGCTCTTCCTGCTGCGCGAGGGCGTGACGCCGGGCGAGCTCGACGAGGCGCTCAATCACCACGCGGGGCTGCGCGCGCTCTGCGGCGAGAACGACATGCGTGCGGTGCACGCGCTGGCCGGCGCCGGCGACGCGGGGGCCGCGCTCGCGATCGAGGCCTTCTGCTACCGCGCCCGCAAGTACGTCGGCGCCTACTGCGCGGTGCTCGGACGCGTGGATGCGCTGGTCTTCACCGCCGGCATCGGCGAGCACGACGCCGACATCCGCGCCCGCGTGCTGGCGGGGCTCGAGTGGTTCGGCGTGCGCGTGGACCCCGGGCGCAACGCCGCCTGCCGCGGGCAGCGTCCGGAGGCGATCCACGCGCCCTCCTCGCGCGTGGCGATTCTCGTCATACCGACCAACGAGGAGCTCGAGATCGCACGCGAGGTCCACGAGCTGCTGACACGCTGAGCCACGGTCGCACGGCAGCCGGCACTGCAACACCGCTGTAACAGGCGCGGCGGACAATCGCAGGCCCGACCGCGCTGGCTGCCGCCATGGATGCCGACCTGTCCGACCCGGAACTGCCCGAACCGACACTGCCCGCGGCGCCGGACCGGCGCCTGCTCCGGCGCCTCATCGGCGCGCTGGAGGACATCCGCACCGAGGCGCTGGAACTGGAGGCGATCCACGCCGCGGACGTCGCCGCCATCGATCCCGCCTACCGCGCCAGCGCACGCAACCTGCTGCACTACCTCGGGGTGCGCCGCCGCGACATCCGCGCCGTCCAGGCCGACCTCGCGGGCTGCGGCCTGTCGTCGCTGTCGAACATGGAGTCCGGCACGCTGGCCAGCATCGACGCGGTGGTGGGAAACCTCGCTCGCCTGTGCGGCGTGAAGCCGGCGGCGCGACCGCCCGGCCCGGTAGACCTGCGCACGGGCTCCCTGTTGCTCGCGGAGCACGCACGCGCGCTGCTCGGCCCCGCGCCGGCGGGACGCCCGACGCGCATCATGGTCACGATGCCGGGCGAGGCGGCGCACGACCCGCAACTGGTGCTCGCGCTGCTCGAGGCCGGGATGGACGTAATGCGCATCAACTGCGCCCACGACGACGCCGCGAGCTGGAAGGCGATGGCGCGCCACCTGCGCGCGGCCGAACGCAGGACCGGCCGGCGCTGCCGCATCCAGGTCGACCTCGCGGGCCCGAAGCTGCGCACCGGCGCGCTGCGCGAGCTGGGCCAGGTGCTCAAGCTGAAACCACGCCGCGACGCGTTCGGCAAGGTGCTGCAGCCCGCGCGCGTCGAACTGGTGAGCGCCGAGACCCAGCCGATCGGCTGCGCCGCGCGCATCGGCATCAGCGCCGACATCGTGCACCGTGCCGCGGACGGGGATCAGCTGCGGGTGCGCGATGCGCGCGGCAGGCAGCGCACGCTCGCGCTCACGCGAAAGGACGCGCACACGCTGGTCGCCGCCCTGGAGCAGACGCTCTATTTGCAGGGTGGCGCGCTGGTCGAGTTGTGGCGCGGCGAGACGCGCGTGCTGACGGGCAGCGTCGGCAGACTGCCCGCCGTGACGCCGCCGCTGGTGCTGCGCCACGGCGACACGCTGCTGCTCACACGCGCGGCCGAACCCGGGCGCGACGCGGAGTGCGACGCCAGCGGCGACGTGACGGCGCCGGCACGGATCCACTGCACGCTCGAGGCCGCCTTCCTGCAGGTGCGCGCCGGCGAGCCGGTGTGGTTCGACGACGGGCGCATCGGCGGCGT
>CAYXJM010000641.1:0-1816 GCA_964465455.1 uncultured Klebsiella sp. | reverse complement strand
CAGCGCCGCACGACGTTCGGCAGGCCGTTGCAGACCAGGCAGGAACTGGAAGACCACGCGCGGCTTGCAACCGCGCTGTTTCTGGGCGGGGCCAGGAAGAGCGTTGCACCTGGCGGCATGGGACAAGCGCTTGCGCAGTCGCGCTGATCTGCAGTCGAGCCGTCAGCGCATTGCGCGTGTACCCCAGCGACCGGACTACGGGTCGAATCGCGGCGACTCAGGGCTTGAACGAGTTCCAGCCCACCACCTCGGACACCGGCCTGCGCCAGGCGGGGCTGAAATCGGTGCCCAGGGTATAGGCCACCGGGAACAGGCCGACCTGGGTGTAGCGGTCGAACGGAACACCGAGCAGCGCCGCGGTTTCCTGCTCCTGCAGGATGTGCATCGTGGTCCATGCGCTGCCGAGCCCGCGCACGCGCAGGGCCAGGAACAGGCTCCAAACGGCCTGGACTATCGACCCCCACATGCAGGCCTGCTCGAAGGCGTCCTTGCCCTCCGGCCGACCTGCCATGAGCGGGATCACCAACGCGGGCATGTCGGCCATCTTGTGCAACAGCGCATCCACCGACTCGTGAATGCCCTCGGCGCCCGGGACCTGAGCGCCGGCGTAGTTGCTGCCGACCGCATCCCCCAACCGCGCGATCATTTTTTCGTAGCCCTTGCGGTAAAGGCCGGCCACCTCGCGCACCAGCGCCGGATCGTCCACGACGATCCAGCGCCACGCGTTCAGGTTGGAGCCATTGGGCGCCTGGAAAGCCAGGTTCAGGCACTCCTCGATGACCTCCCGCGGCACGGGGCGGCTGGTATCGAGGCGCTTGCGTACTGATCGGGTAGTGCTGAGAAGCTGATCGACCGTCAAATCGAGCTGTGCGTTCATGGCGGAACCCTCCTGTGGCAAGACACGCCGGGTGCGGCCATTATGCGCCGCCGGATCGCGCCGGCCATCGCCCTCACTGTCCCAGCAACTGGACCACCTCGTTCACATGCCCTTCGGGATCGAGCACGAAGACCACCTTGATCCCGAAGCTCTCGATGTGACGGATCGGCTCCGGAATACTGCCGCCTGCCGCGACGGCACGCTCTGCCAGGGCCTCGATGTCGTTCGTCGTGAACCCCTGCACCGATTCGCCCACGATCGGGCCGGTCGAGTCGAGATACGTGATCAGCGTCAGCGCGCTCCCGCCCGGATAGCTCGCCTGGTAGGTGATCTCGTCGATCTTGCGGCCCAGCATCTCGTCCTGGTGACGGTTGAAAGGGACAAGACCGAAAACCTCCTGATAGAAGGCAGCCATCGCATCGAGGTCGTGCACGAAAATCTTGCTGAATCCATATTGGGCGTCGCGCGTGCTACCGGACGGTCGAATACCGGACATGAGGCTTTTCCTGACACGTCTATGTACAACGATCGTTGCGTTTTTACGCGACGCTGTCAAGCAGGAATCACCGCTCGCGCCGACCCTGCGAAGCCGTCATCGGCCACGAGCACCCCGAGCTCGCGAAGCGCATGGAGATCGAGCCCGAGCACGTTGTCGACTATCGCGAACTTGCCAAGCTCGGCATCGACGCTACCATGGCCGGCAGGGGCGAAAATGTCGTGATCAATCCGGACCACGCGATGCTCAACCTGGGGCGCTGCGATGACCATGAGCAATGAGCTGCAACTCGAGACCTACCGCCGGATGCTGCGGATCCGGGCATTCGAAAAGGCGGTGGAGAAACTGATCAAGGAAGGCGAAGTGCCGGGATCGGCTCACTCGAGCGTCGGCCAGGAAGCGACGATCGTTGGCGCGTGCATGGCGTTGCGCGACGACGACTA
>CAYXJM010000640.1:0-1818 GCA_964465455.1 uncultured Klebsiella sp. | reverse complement strand
CCCGCAGCAAAGAAGTCTGCAGCAGCGAAGAAGCCAGCTGCTAAGAAGGCCGCACCGAAGAAGCCTGCGGCGAAAAAGCCTGCGGCGAAGAAGCCGGCTGCCAAGAAGCCGGCCGCGAAGAAGCCGGCCGCGAAGAAGGCTGCTGCGAAGAAGCCCGCTGCCAAGAAGGCTGCGGCAAAGAAGCCGGCCGCCAAGAAGGCACCAGCCAAGAAGTAGTTTTTCCCCTGCGCCCGATGCACAGGGACGTGCCGGGCAGCTCCCTTTTCCGCGCCGGGTCGCCGGCGACCGTCCCCCGGCGACGCAGCAGGTCTTCCTCCCTCAGTCAGCGGCCGCCGCGCGCACCCGGTTGAGTGCCGGATCGTTGGGCGGGTTCTCGACGCACCACGTGCCGGCGGGATGGTAGATGTAGGCCACGCAACGGTTGCAGTTCGTGCAGCCCGAGCGCTGCAGCTCGCCGCTCCGCAGCTTGTTGACCAGCGCGGGGTCGTGGATCAGCGGCCGCGCCATCACGACGCAGTCGAAGCCTTCGGCCATCGCGCGCTCGGCGCTGGCGAGCGAGTTCACGCCGCCGAGGAAGGCGAGCGGCATCGACACGGCCGCCCGCACCTTGCGCGAGTGCTCGAGGAAGTACATCTCGCGGAACGGCACCGAGCGCGGTGCCGCGAGCGAACTCAGGCGGATCGCGAGGCGCGACAGCGTGTCGCCCGCGAGCACCCTGGCCATCTCTTCCTGGTTCACGAGGCTGCCGAACATGAACCAGGTGGATTCCACGTTGCGCCCGCCCGAGAGCACGAGCATGTCGGCGCCGGCACGCTCCAGCGCGCGCGCAGTGACCGCCGCGTCGTCCGCATCCGCGCCGCTGCGCACGCCGTCGGCCACGTTGATCTTGGCGATCACCGCGAGATCGGCGCCGACGGCCTGCTTCACGGCGGCCAGCACCCGCGCGGGGAAGCGGGCGCGGTTCTCCGCGTTGCCGCCATACTCGTCCCGGCGCGTGTTGTTCAGCGGCGAGATGAACTGGTTCAGCAGGTAACCGTGCCCCATGTGCAGCTCGACCGCGTCGAAGCCGGCCTCGCGCGCGAGTTGCGCGGCGTCGACAAACTGGCGGGTGACGAGGGCCATGTCGTCCTCGTCCATCGCGCGGGTGCGCCAGTTACCGGCGAGCATTCCGGCCTTGTTGAAGCCGGATACAGCGCTCATCGTCGGGCCCCGCACCTTGATGCCGGTGACGAAGCAGCCTCCGTGCGTGATCTGCGCCGAGATCCTGCCGCCCTCGGCGTGCACCGCACCGGTGAGAACGCGCATGTCGGGCAGGATTTCCGGGCGCATCCACAGCTGGTTCGGCAGCGTGCGCCCGACCTCGCTGACCGCCACGTAGGCCACCGTTGTCAGCGCGACGCCGCCTGCGGCAAGATCGCGGTGGTGCTTGACCAGGGCGCGCGTCGGCGCGCCGTCGAGGCACATGGCCTCGTTGGCGCCCGACTTGATGAAACGGTTGCGCAGGCGCAACGGACCGATGGTGACGGGATCGAAGGGCGAGGGGGCTGCGCTCATGTCAATGGTCTCCGATGGCTGGCGCACGCATGATCGTGCGCACGCGAGCGCTTTGCAACGCGGCGCGCTCGCGCGGCGCCCGGGCGCATGGGCCTGAGCCACGCCGGCGTGGCGGGCTGCGCGATCGCGCTGTCGTGGCTGATGCTCGCCTCGGGCGCCGCGAAGCTGCGGCACCGGAGCGAGCACGCGCGCGCGGTCGAGGCCTACGCGCTGCTGCCCGCGGGTGCGGGGCGCTGGGCCGCGCCGCTGCTCGGCGCGCTCGAG
>CAYXJM010000639.1:0-1821 GCA_964465455.1 uncultured Klebsiella sp. | reverse complement strand
ATGATGAGCGTCAACGTGGGCGAGGAAGTCGCCGCGGAGCAGGTGCCGGTGCTCTACGACCAGATGGCGTTCGAGAAGCCGCTGCCGCGCAAGGAGCTGCCGGGCCGCAAGCAACCGCCCGCCGACTTCAAGGTGGCGGTGATCGGCGCCGGCATGGGCGGCATCGCCGCGGGGGTCAAGCTCGGGGAAGCGGGGTACGAATTCACGATCATCGAGAAGAACGCCGACTTCGGCGGCACCTGGCTGGAGAACGTCTATCCCGGCGTGGCCGTCGACACGCCCAGCCATTTCTACTCCTATTCCTTCGAGCAGAACCCGGACTGGAGCAGCTATTACCCGAAGGGCGCGGAGATCGAGCGCTACCTGCTCGGCGTCGCCGAGAAGTACGGCCTGCGCGACAAGGTCCTGTTCAACACCCGCGTGCTCGGCTGCGCCTGGGACGAGGCGCGGCAGCTCTGGCGCGTGACCGTGAACTCGGGCGGCAGCGAGCAGGTACTGGAGTTCAACGCGGTGATCAACGGCCACGGCGTGCTGAACCGCTGGTCGATGCCGGACATCCAGGGCCTGAAGGACTTCAAGGGCCCGGCGATGCACTCCGCCGGCTGGGATCCCGCGGTGGATCTGCGCGGCAAGCGCGTGGCGCTGATCGGCACCGGCGCGAGCGGCGCGCAGCTCGCGACCGCGACGGCGCCGCTGGCCGCGCATTTGACCGTGTTCCAGCGCTCGCGCCACTGGGTGATGCACAACCCCGAACTGCGCCACGACGTCACCGAGGGCATCCGCTTCGCGCTGCGCGAGATCCCGCACTTCAAGGAGTGGTTCCGCTTCCGCGTTTACTGGTTTTCCGGCGACGGGCTCTACGGCAACGTGCTGCGCGACCCGGACTGGCCGCAGCAGGACATCTCCATATCGGCGCAGAACCACGGCGCGCGCGAGTACGCGCTCGCGTACATGCGCGAGTGCTTTGCCGATCGACCCGACCTGCTCGAGAAGATGACGCCGGACTACCCGATCTTCGGCAAGCGCATCGTGCTCGATTCCGCCGGCGGCTGGCTCGACACGCTGAAGCGCCCGAACGTGACGCTGGAGACGCGCGGCATCGACCACGTGGAGGCCGACGCGATCGTGCTGAAGGATGGGACGCGCGTCGAGGTGGACGTGATCGCGCTGGCAACCGGTTTCGAGGTATCACCGGCGCTGGGGCATCTGCACGTGTACGGCCGCGGCGGCAAGGACCTCGCCGCGACCTGGGGCAAGGACGAGGCCCGCTCCTACCTCGGCATCATGGCGCCGGATTACCCGAACCTGTTCCTGACGCTGGGACCGAACAGCGCGCCGAACCACGCGGCCGGCGTGAACATGGTGATCGAGGCGCAGCTGCAGTACATCGTCGAGGCCCTCGACCTGCTGGTGGCCTCGGGCGCGCGCTCGATAGAGCCCACGCAGGCCGCCTACGAGGACTGGAACCGCCGCGTCGAGGAGCAGATGAAGCAGATGGTCTGGACGCACCCGAAGGCAAGGAGCTATTACCTCGCCAGCACCGGGCGCAACTGGGTGTCGAGCCCGTTCCGCCTCGCGGATTACTGGGCGATGACGCGGGCGCCGGACCCGGCGGCTATGCGGCTCGGCTGAGCACCCGGCGCTCTTCACGAGAGAGTTTCCCGTCGCGCAGTGCTGGAGAACGCCCGCTCCGGCACTGCGACGGCAGCGGGCGCGACATTCCGCGACGCGAGCGCAATGCGTCTTGCCGCCGGACACTACCGGAAATATATTGCAACTCGCATTTTACTTCGCAGGCAGGAAGCGACCCTGCCGTCATGC
>CAYXJM010000638.1:0-1822 GCA_964465455.1 uncultured Klebsiella sp. | reverse complement strand
CCGGGCAGCGTGCTGTGGCTGGCCTCGCCGCACGAGGATGTCCGCGCGAACCTGCTGCGCGAGGCGGCGGCGAGGGGCATCGACGCGGACCGGCTCGTGTTCGCGCCGTACGCGCCGACGATCCAGGATCACCTCGGCCGCCTGCAACTCGCCGACATCGCGCTCGATACCGCGCCGTACAACTCGCACTCGACCGGCGTGGACGCGCTGTGGTGCGGTGTGCCGCTGGTCTGCTTGCGGGGGCAGCGTTTCGCGGGACGGGTGGCGGCGAGCCTCGTCGCCGCCGCGGGCGTGCCGGAGCTCGCGGTCGACACGCTCGAGGACTACCACCGTCTCGCGCTCGCGCTGGCCACCGACGCGGACGCGCTGCGGGCCATGAAGTCGCGCCTGGAGGACGCGCGCAGCCGCGCGCCGCTCTTCGACACGGCCGGGTTTGCCCGCGATCTCGAGGCCCTGTACCTGCGCATCCGGGAATCGCACCGCGCGGGCAGCACGGCGACCATTCTTCCCGCCGGCGCGGGGGCGTAGCGCCGCGGCGGTCGATCCGCCGCCCGTCCGGCGCGCAGGCTCAGCCGGCGCGCTGCTCCTGCGCGCACCATTGCGCCCAGATGCGCGTGTAGACCTCTTCCAGCGCCTGCGCGTAGCGCTTGCCGTCGCACAGCGGCGAGGCCAGCAGGCGCTGCCTGAGCCCGCCGCGAAGCAGTGCCAGCGCTGGCAGGTCCTGAGCCTGGCGGCGCGCAATCTCGACGTACTGCTCACGGTCGTCGGCCACGAAGTCGTCGAGGCCGACGGCGTGCATCATCGCGGCGCTCTGCCGGCTGAGGATGCGGTCGCCTTTCAGCGCGACGACCGGCACGCCCATCAGCAGCGCTTCGCAGGTCGTGAGGCCCCCGTTCCAGGGGAAGGTGTCGAGCGCGATGTCCACGTCGCCGTACTGCTCGAGCGCCGCGCGGTGAGCCGAGTGTCCCCGGAACTCGAGGCGCTCCGGCGACACGCCCGCGTCGGCGAACTCGTGCACGATCCGCTCCTGCACCTCGGGCCGGTCGAAGTAGCCGCCCTTCAGCAGCAGCCGCGCGTCCGGCACGGCGTGCAGCACGCGGCTCCACAGCGCGACCACTTCCGGCGTGACCTTCTGCCGCCGGTTGAAGCTGCCGAAGGTCACGAAGCCGTTGCGCAGCGCGGGCAGTTCGCGCACGGGCGGCGCGATGTCGACCGGCTCGTAGCAGAGGCGGATCGTCGGCAGGCGGATCAGCGTCTCGGTGAAGCGCTGCGGCGAATCGGCGGGCGAGTGGTAGTCGTCGGAGACGAAGTAGTCGATCGCCGCGACGCCCGTCGTGTCGAAATAGTCGAGCATCGTCAGCTGCACGGGGGCCGGCTTGTACGACAGGGCCGGCAGGATGCTGCGCGCCGCGAGGCCCGCGAGGTCCACCATCACGTCGATGCGGTCCGCGGCGATCAGCGCCGCGGCCTGCGGGGGATCGAGATTCCGCACATCGGTCCACTTGTCGCAGGAGCGGCGGAACCAGGCCGTGAAATCGTCTTCGGCCTCGGTGTGGGAGTACAGGTAGAGCTCGAAGCGCGCGCGGTCGTGGTGTGCGATCAGCGGCTTGAAGAAGTGGCCGACTACGTTGCGGCTGAAATTGGGCGAATAGTATCCGATTCGGAGTTTCCGCGACGTCGACCGTTCGTTGCGGTGGACCCTGCCCGCCATGTTCGCGGCGGGGGCGAAGCGGGCCGCCCAGTCCAGGTGCGCCTGGAAAGACTCGTCGGGGTCGCGCGGGTTGTAGTGCAGCGACATCAGGTGGCCGGTGCACAGGAGCTG
>CAYXJM010000637.1:0-1822 GCA_964465455.1 uncultured Klebsiella sp. | reverse complement strand
TTCGGCTCGCGCGGCATGCGCAGCAGGCGCTCGGCGATGATGTTGCGCTGGATCTCGTCGCTGCCGCCGGCGATGGACCAGTTGTAGGAGTTCATGAAATCGACCATCCAGTTCCCGGTTTCCTGCGTGGCGCCGCGCATGAAGCCCTTGTGGTACTGGCTCTGCAGCCCGCCGACGCGAAGACCGAGCGAGGTGAATTCGCGCAGCGTCCTCGCGTAGCAGAGCTTGACCATCGAGGCGTCGCCCGGCGCCTCCTCGCCCGATATGCGCCGCAGCAGGTACCAGTCGGCCAGCGCGCACGCGGCATCGACGCGCGCGATCAGGCGGCCGAGGTCGCGGCGGATCGCGGTGTCGTCGAACCGCCCCGCATCGCGCATCGCGGCGCCGACGAGCGGCAGCGCGTAGCGCATGCGCTGGGTCAGCTCCACCAGCGTGAGACCGCGCTCCGAGGCGAGGGTCGCCTGGGCCACCGCCCAGCCCTCGCCTTCCTCGCCGACGCGGTTCTCCACCGGCACTTCCACGTCGTCGAAGAATATTTCGGCGAACTCGTCGTCGCCGGTGATCTGGTCGATCGGCCGCACCGAGACGCCCTTGGCGCGCATGTCGACGAGCAGATAGGTCAGGCCCGCCTGCGGCGGCCCCGACTTGCCCGACCGCGCGAGCAGCAGGCAGCGATCGGCGTACTGCGCCATCGTCGACCAGATCTTCTGGCCATTGATCACGTAGCGGTCGCCGCGGCGCTCGGCGCGCGTTTTCAGCGAGGCGAGATCGGAACCCGCGTTGGGCTCCGAGAATCCCTGGCACCAGATGTCGCCGGCGATGATGCCCGGGAGATACTTTTCCCGCTGCTCCGGGGAACCGCACTCCATCAGCGTGCAGGCCGCGTGATAGAGCGAAACGAAATAGAGGATCAGCCGCGGCGCGTCGGCGCGCGCGACTTCCTCGTAGATCACCTTCTGCTCGGCGAGCGAGCGGCCGCCGCCGGGCCAGCCCTGCGGCCAGTGCGGCGTGGCGTAGCCCGCCTGCACCAGCTTCGCGAACCAGTCGCGCTGCGCGCGCACGAACGACTCCTGGTCCGTCCCGGTCATCGCGGCCCGCCAGCCCGCGGGGACGTTGCGCTCCAGCCAGGATCGGACTTCCGCACGGAGTGTCCCGGTGTTACTGCCCTGCGCCATCACCCACCCCGTCCTCGTTGCCCTGATTCACGCTGAAGCGCCTATGCTAGCGGGCGCCGACAGCGTTTCAAGTTCGACGAACGCGGACGAATACCGCATCGCCGTGCGGCAGCGTCATCGACCCCTTTAGGCCGGGGGAGGGAAAACTCATACGAGCACTTCGACCCAGTCGTCCACGACGCGCACCTGGTAGGTTTCGATGGGCTTCGTCGCCGGCAGGTTCAGCGCTGCACCGGTCTCGAGGCTGAAGCGCGCGCCGTGCACCGGGCAGGTGATCATGCAGTTGCGCACGCGCCCGTTCACGAGCGGCTTGACCTGGTGCGAGCAGATGCCCGAGATCGCGAACAGGCGCTCGTCCTCGTTGCACACGAGCACCCAGGTGTTGTCGAGCTTGACGGCCTTCTTCGCGCCGGGCGGCACCTCCGACAGCCTGCAGAAACGCCTGAACTCAGTCGCCAATGTGAATCACCCTGCGCTTGTCGTGCTTCAGGCCTTGTCGCCGACGTACTTGTCGACGGCGCGCTCGAAGTGCCGGATCCGGATCTCCTGGTAGTTGCCGAGCGTCAGTCCGCGCTTGGCGCTGGCCTCCAGCCCTTCCTGCTGCAGGATCAGGTTGTCCGTGTCCTGGTCGAGGATCGCGCCGAAGC
>CAYXJM010000636.1:0-1824 GCA_964465455.1 uncultured Klebsiella sp. | reverse complement strand
CACGTGCTGTACTACGTCGCGCCGCTGATGGCCTGTGCGCGTGCGCTGGCGAAGACGCTGGCCGGCACGCCGACCGAGGTCAGCTACCCCGCGATGCCGGTCACGATCAAGACCCCCGCCTGCCCGGTGGTGGTCTCGCCGCCGCCGGCGGGCGCGGCCGGCGCCTGGTCGATCGGCGGCAACAGCCCCGATCTGGTCGCGGAATTCCGCGACCCGGCAGGCAAGCTGCTCGGTTTCGCGCTGACCGGCGACGGCTGCCGGCAGAAGCTGCAGCTGCAGAAGGAGCTGCCGCCGATCATTGCCTGAGCGAGCGCTCAGGCCGCGAGTTCGCGCGCGATCGCCTTCAGGTCCTCCGCGGAACCGTGGATGCGCTCGCTCACCGCGAGCGCGTCGTGGCGGCTGATGCCGAGCTCGGCGAACAGCTCGTCCGGGATCGGCGCCAGCGGCGCGCTGCCGATCTCCTGCTCGCGCAGCATGCGCGTGGCCAGGTGCAGTACGCGGGCCAGCACCTCGTGCTCCCCGGCCTGCTCCGGCGCCTGCTGGAAGCGCAACGCCGCGCAGACCTCCTCCGGCAGGTGCCAGAAACGCATCAGCCAGCCCGCCATCTGCTCGCGCGTCACCCCCAGCAGGAAGCGCTCGACGTGCCAGTGCCCGAGGTGCGGGTTGGCCTCGGTGTAGCGGCAGACCAGCTGCAGCTGCGGCTTGAAGAGCTCCGCGAGGATCAGGAAGCCGAAGTTGTGCAGCAGCCCGCTGAGATAGGCGTGACCCAGCCCGGGGCGCAGGCTCGATGGCATGGCCTTGCACAGGCCCTCGACCATCGCCGCGCCGTGGACCGCCTGCAGCCAGTAATTGCGGTAGCCGTAGCGCCCGTCCTTCGGCAGGCGCATGGTCTTGCCGAGCGCGAGGCCGAGCGCGAGGTTCATGACGAGGTCGAAGCCGAGCACGCGCACGATGGCGTCCTGGATCGACTTCACCTTGCCCGGCGCGGCGTAGTACGGCGACGAGGCCCAGCTGACCACCTGGGCCGACAGCGAGGGATCGATCTCGACCACCCGCGCGAGGTCGCTGACGCTGGCATAGGGGTCGGCGCTGATGCGGATGATGCGGTGCGCGATTTCGGGAAGCGGCGGGAAGTCGAGGGTGTCCTCGAGGCGGCGCTCGATGCGCCGCGCCGTGAAGCGCGCCACCGCGTTGCCGATCTCGGCCACGTCCTTGCTCACGGGCGGAGCCGGCGCGATGTCCTCCAGCGCGACGCAGAAGTCCGCGGCGGTGCCGCTGCCCGACTCCAGCAAGGCGCGGAACGCCGCCACGGAGAGCTGCAGCTGTGCCCCGCCGGTGCCGGCGTCGAGGCTGAGCGTGCTGCTCGCGAGCAGGCGCTGGTCGACGATCACGGGCAGCTCCAGCGCGCCCGGCACCGCGGGCAGCGAGTGCAGGCCGCGCGCCGAGCACATCGGCGTGACGGCCTCGGCGGGGGTGGCGATCAGCTCGCGTCCGCTGCAGCGGTTCAGCGCGTCGAGGTCCAGCAGCGAGTCCGCGGCCACGAGGGCCAGCACGCGACCGGCCGCATCCTGCAGCACCACGGGACGCGCCACGGTCGCCGCCGGCGCGGCGGCGGGTTCCGCCGGCGACCACGGGATCCCGCCGGCATCCAGCACGCTGCTCACGGCTTCGGGTAGTTGCATCGTCTTGGTCCTCCGCGCAAGGGCGGACGCCCTGCTGTTGCGCTGAGGCAAGTGTAGTCGAGCGCCCCCGGGCCGACACGGACGGCGGCCGATTCGGTGACGCAGTCCGCATCAGGCCTCGGCGTAGCGGGTGCGGCCCGGA
>CAYXJM010000635.1:0-1825 GCA_964465455.1 uncultured Klebsiella sp. | reverse complement strand
CCATGGTCTGGAAAGTCACGCCCTGCACCGGCTCGATCGTGATGCGGTAGGCATCCGCGGGCGGGAAGCGTTCGTTGTCGCGGAACGCCTCGGCGAGCGCGTCGTGCCCGGTGATCACGAAGGCGGGCTGTCCGCCGAAACGCGCCGGCAGCACGGGCGCGCGCTCGCGCATGGCCGCGAGCTCGCGGTGCAGTGCGTCGCCCGGAAAGAGCTCGACGGCGAAATCGACGGTCATGCGTGCCTCCTCTCCGGATCTTCTGCCCCGTAGGTCCGGCCGTAGGTCCGACTTCAGTCGGACGAGCACCCCCGGAATCGCACCCGTCCGAATGAATTCGGACCTACGGCCGGACGAACGTCCGAATGAATTCGGACCTGCAGAGGGCATCAGCCTCCAGCCCGATGACAGCGCATGCAGCCTACCAGCACGCGGCGATACGCGCCCAGCCCCTCATCCCGGACACAACGGCCCGGCGCGTCGCGAAACTCCGTCGGGCTCCTTCTATACGGCCCGCGCCGCGATCACTACACTGCGATCCATGAGCGACGACATCCGCTGGAAGCAACGATTCCGGAATTTCGACCGGGCACTGGTTCTCCTGCGCGAGGCGCTGGAGCGCGGCCCCGCGGTGCTCTCGAACCTCGAGAAGGAAGGCGTCATCCAGCGCTTCGAATACACCTTCGAACTCGCGTGGAAGACGATCAAGGACTTCCTGGAAGAAGGCGGCCTGATCATCAGCCCGCTCACGCCCCGGCAGGTCATCAAGGACGCGTATGTCGCGAAGGTGCTTGCCGACGGGCAGGGCTGGATCGACATGCTCGATCACCGCAACCTCCTCTCGCACACCTACGATTTCGCGGTATTCGAGAAAGCCGTGGACGCGATCGCGGCGCGTTACCTGCCTGCACTCGAGCAGCTTCACGAATTCCTGGTCGCGGAAGCGCTCGAATGAACGCGCCGTCATTGTCGGAGCGCGAGCTGCAACTGATTGCGCAGGTTTTCCGTCGCCACCCGGAAGTGCTGTCCGTGCGCCTGTTCGGATCGCGCGCCAAGGGCACCCACACGCCACGATCAGACGTCGACCTCGCGATCTGGGGCGAAGTCGATGGCCTCGCCGCGGAAGCCATCGCCGCGGAGCTGGACGAATTGCCGCTGCCCTATCATTTCGACGTGAAGCCCTTCGAGTCGATCAAGCTCGAGGCCTTGCGCGAGCACATCCAGCGCGTCGGCCTTCCCGTCTATCCGTAACGCACCCGTCCGCATGGATGCGGACCTACGCGTAACGCCCCAGCGCCTCGCGCAGCTCCCGCGCGACCGCCTTGCGCAGTGCCGACGGCCCCAGCACCTCGCAGTCGGCGCCGTAGCGCAGGATGTCCATGACCAGCTCGCGGTCGTCGGCGTAGGGCACGCGCAGGCGGTAGCTGCCGTCGGGCTCGAACTCGCCGCGCTGGTGCGGGTGCCAGCTCTCGGTGCCCACCCAGCGTGCGCGCTCCGGCGTGAAGCGCAGATCCGCCGTCGCCACCGCGTTGCCCGCGAAGATGCCGTAGCCGGGCCCGAGCACGCTCTCGACCGTGCGCCGCGCCACCTCCTTCGCGCGGCGCTCGAGCACGTCGACGGACTCGATCGAGTCGACCGCGAAGTTGCGGAGATCCTCGCGCAGGTGGCACCACGCGTCCAGGTACCAGTTCTCGCGGTAGTGCACCAGGCGCAGCGGCGAGACCTCGCGCACGGTGCTCTCGCCGGTGCTGCGCGCGAAGTAGCGGATCTGCAGCCGCTTGCGCCGCAGCAGCGCCGAGCCCACGCGCTCGAAGTGCGCGAGCTTCAGCG
>CAYXJM010000634.1:0-1827 GCA_964465455.1 uncultured Klebsiella sp. | reverse complement strand
GTGCGTATTCCACTGATCGCGGGCACCCATTCCAGCCGATGGCGGGCAGCGTTCCATCGTGATCGCGGGCGGCATTCCACCGTGATGCCGGGCAGCCGCGCGAGGCTCGGAGTGACGTTCGAATCGTACCCGAGGTGCCCGCGATCAGCGTGGAACGCTGCCCGGCTATCCACGCGGCGCGCAGCGCCGGGTGGGTAACCGGTGCGCCGAAGGCGATGTCGGTGGGGAGTCGGTATGCAGCCTTGTCCACGGCGGCGGTCGGCGCTTGCGACGAACCGGCCGCCGCGGTGGGCAAGGCGGCTCGACCACCGACACCGCTGGCGTGCCGGGGTCTTGGTGCGCGAAGCGCGGGCTTCAGGCGCCGAGGCTGACGGGCTCGACCGATTCGCCGGTGTCTTCGCTTGCCGCGCGGCGGCGCCGCAGCGACTCGCCCTTCAACGCGATCTTGTGCGCCCCGTGCACGATGCGGTCCAGGATCGCATCGGCCAGGGTCGGCTCGCCCAGCCACTCGTGCCACGCCGCCAGCGGCAGTTGGCTGGTGATGATGGTGGAGCGGCTGCCCACGCGATCGTCGAGCAGCTCCAGCAGGTCGTTGCGCTCGTGCGCGGCGATGGGCGCGAGCGCGAAGTCGTCGATCAGCAGCAGGTCCAGCCGCGCGAGCTGCGCAAGCCGGCGCGTGAAGCTGCCGTCGCCGTGTGCGACGTGCAGCTCCTGCAGCAGCCGCGACGCGCGCGTGTACAGCACGCTGTGGCCCGCGCGTGCGGCCTGCTGCCCCAGGGCACAGGCCAGCCACGTCTTGCCGCAGCCGGTGGCTCCCGTGATGAGCACGCTGCGCCCCTCGCGCAGCCAATTGCCGCCGGCCAGATCGGCCATCAGGGCTCGGTTGAGGCCGCGCGAAGCACGCCAGTCGATGTCCTCCATGCACGCGCCGCTGACCTTCAGGTGCGCGGCCTTCAGCAGCCGCGCGAGCCGCTTGCCGTCTCGCCAGTCGACCTCGCGCTGCACCAGCAGCGCCAGGCGAGCGTCGAAGTCCAGTTCGGCCGCCGCGCGCGATGTCGCGGGGTCTTGCAGCGCGGCCACCAGGCCGTCCAGGCGCAGGCCGCGCAGTTGATCCAGGGTGTGTTGGTTGAGCATGAGTGTTCCTTCGAGGTTCGGTGGTGTTCAGTGGTAGTAGCCCGGGCCGCGCACGTTCTCGTGGGCGGGCATCGCGGGCAGCTCGCGTTGCCGTTGGTCGAACGCGCTCTGGCGGTCCAGGCCGGCGGCGAGGATGGAGCTGATGCTCTTGTAGAGCGGCGCGCGAATCGACAGCGCTCTCGCGCACGCCGCTTCCAGCCGCTCGCTGCCGTACTCGCGCGACAGCCGCATCAGCCCCAGGCAGGCGCGATAGCCCTGCTCGGGGTGGGGGCGGTGCTCCATCTGCCAGCGCACCACGCCCGCGCAGGCGGCGCCCACGCGCTCGCCCCAGGCGACGAGCTTGGCCGGGCTCCACTGCGCGTGCTCGCGGTGGGACGCCGGCATGTGCTCGGCCTGCGTCGTGTACGCCCCGCGCCTCGCATCGATCACGTGCGCGGCGACGCGCTGGCGCTTGTGCAGCACCTCCAGCGTGCGCTCGCCGATGCGCAGCTCCACCCCCTGTCCCACCAGCCGGTGCGGCACGCTGTAGTAGTGCCCGGCGACCTCCACGTGGTAGTCGATGTTCACCCGCGCTGTCTTGAAGCTCGCCACCTCCATGCGCGTGGCCGGAAGCGGTCCCAGCGCCGGGCGGTCGATCTCCTCGAAGGCGCTGCGCCGGCAGCCGGGCAGCTTCTTGAAGGGCCGTTCGTTGAG
>CAYXJM010000633.1:0-1833 GCA_964465455.1 uncultured Klebsiella sp. | reverse complement strand
TGCTGGTCGGCTACGGCACCAAGGTCGGCCTGGCGCCGCTGCACAACTGGCTGCCCGATGCCCACGCGGAAGGGCCGACGCCGGTCTCGGCGGTGCTCTCCGGCCTGCTGCTGAACGTCGCGCTGTACGCGGTGATCCGCTGCAAGGTGCTGGTCGAGGGCTCGATACGCTCCGACCTGCCCGGCCGGATGCTGATGTTCTTCGGCCTGTTCTCGGTGCTCGTCGCGGCCTTCATGCTGTGGCGGCAGAAGGACATCAAGCGCCTGTTCGGCTACTCCTCGATCGAGCACATGGGCATCATCACCTTCGCCTTCGGCATGGGCGGCGCAGTGGCGAACTTCGCCGCGCTGCTGCACATGACCGTGCACTCGCTCACCAAGAGCGCGATCTTCTTCAGCGTCGGGCACGCGGTGCAGAAGGCGGGCACGCAGCAGATGGACGACATCCGCGGCCTGCTCACGCTCTCGCCGGCGCTCGGCTGGGGGCTGATGCTGGGATCGCTCGCGATCCTCGGCATGCCGCCGTTCGGCGTCTTCGCGAGCGAGTTCCTGATCCTCACCACCGCGATGCGCGAGCAGCCGTGGGCCACACCGCTGCTGCTGCTCGCGCTCGGCGTGGCGTTCGCCGCGGTGTTCGGTCGCGCGCAGTCGATGGTGTTCGGCCTGCCGAGCGTGTCGAAGCTGCCCGAGCCGCCGTCGCTGCTGCCGGTGTTCGTGCACCTCGCGCTGGTGCTGATGCTCGGCCTCTGGATCCCGCCCTTCCTCGCCGGGTGGTACCGGCTGGCGGCCGGGATGATCGGGTGAACGCGATGAGCGACGGCGTCCCGGTGCTGCGCGAGCGCGTCGCGGCAAGCGAGTGGTCCGCACGCGTCGCCGTGCTGGCCGCGGCCGGCGCGAGGCTGCTCGCGCTTTGGGCGAGCGACGAGCGCGACGCCGGCGCGGGCGACCTGTTGCGCGCGGCATTCATCGATCGCGGCGGCGTCGTGGTGCTCGAGCTCGCGCTGGCGCCCGACGCGCCGGCCTATCCGCGCATCGACCGCGAGTTCCCGTCGGCGGCGCGGCTGCAGCGCGCCGTGCGCGACCTCTCGGGCGTGGTCGCGGAGGGCGCCGACGCGCGGCCCTGGCTGCGCCACGGCGCCTGGTCCGCGCACGAGCATCCGCTGCGGCGCGACTTCGGCGCGGCCACGCCCGATCCCGCGCCGTACCGCTTCGTGCGCGTGCACGGCGACGGCGTGCACGAGATCGCCGTGGGCCCGGTGCACGCCGGCACCATCGAGCCGGGACACTTCCGCTTCTCGGTCGTCGGCGAGAAGGTGCTCCGGCTCGAGGAGCGCCTCGGCTACCTGCACAAGGGTATCGAGCGGCGCTTCACGGAGCTGCCGCTCGCCGACGCGCGCCGGCTCGCCGCGCGAGTTTCGGGCGATTCCGCGGTGGCCTACTCGTGGGCCTTCTGCATGGCCGAGGAGAGCATCCGCGGCCTCGCGGCGCCGCCGCGCGCGGCCTGGCTGCGCGGGCTGCTGCTCGAGCGCGAGCGCATCGCGAACCACCTCGGCGACCTCGGCGCGCTCGGCAACGACGCGGGCTTCGGCGTGGGCCTCGCGCAGTTCATGCGGCTCAAGGAAGACCTGCTGCGCGTCAACGCCCGCGTCTTCGGCGCGCGCTACCCGATGGACGCGGTCGTCGCCGGCGGTGTCGCGCGCGACATCGACGCCGCCGGCTGCGAGCTGCTGCTGACGCACGGCGACCTGCTGGCGCGCGAGCTCGCGGCGCTGCGCGCGATCTACGACGAGCACGCGGGCGTGCAGGACCGCTTCATCGGCTGCGGCCGCGTGAG
>CAYXJM010000632.1:0-1835 GCA_964465455.1 uncultured Klebsiella sp. | reverse complement strand
CGTGATCTGCCACGAGTTCCTGCATGTGCTGCTGCGCCACACCGAGCGCCGCGGGCCGCGGTCCTGGGCCGAGCACCTGGCGCTGGACGCGGTGATCAACGCGATCATCCACCGCGCGCTCGGCGAGGAGTACAGCAGCTTCATGCGCCTGTTCTACGCCAACGAGCGCGGCGTGGGGAAGCTGCTGCGCCCGCCGCCGCCATGTGGCAACGTCACGCTGCACACCCGGCTCGACCGCTACGGCAACAAGCCGCCGCTGGAAGATGCCTGGAGAGCGCTCTACGACGGTCGGCTGCTGGCCGACGACATCCAGGCGCTGGCCGACGACTGCGCCACCCAGGACCCGCGCCGCACCCGGTGGCTCGGCGACCACGCCGCGCGCGAGGGCGGCGCTTCCGACGGTGACGCCGCGCCCGAGCCGCTGTCCGAGCCCGTCCGCGCCGCGCTCGACCGCGCGCTGAAGAGCATGAACGGCTCCGGCATCTGGCGCGCGCCGAACGGGCGCGGCGTGGGCCACGAGGCCTACCGCGCGCAGGTGAGCGCCGCCGACGTCGCGCTCGAGCGCTGGCGCCGCGAGGCCTGGCGCGTGCTGCGCCGGCACCTGCTGCCGGATCGCCGCGCGCCGCGGCGCGAGGACGAGGCCGCGGAGGTCCGCCTGCCGGTGCTCGGCCCCGGCGACCGGCGCGCCTTCGCGCGCGCGCTGTGGAGCCCGCTGCTGCCCGAGGCGGGCTGGCTCGGCGCGCGGCGCACGCAGGGCGCGAGCGCGCAGGTCTACCTCGACGTGAGCGGCTCGATGAACCGCGAGATGCCGCTGATCATCGCGCTGCTCGCGCGCCTCGGCACGCACATCCGCCGACCGTTCTGGGCCTTCAGCGACGTGGTGGCGCCGGCCGTGATCCGCGACGGCCAGCTGCACGCCGACACCACCGGCGGCACCAGCATGGCCTGCGTGCTGCGCCACCTCGCGCAGACACGCCCGCGCGCCGCCGTGGTGGTGACCGACGGCTACATCGAGTCGCTCACGCAGGCGCAGGTGCGCGCGGCCGCCGGCGTGCGCCTGCACGCCATCGTCACCCGCGAGGGCTCGCCCGCCGCGCTGCAGCGCGCCGGCATCCCGTACACGCAGCTGGGGAGGTTGCCGTCATGATCCGCGTTTCCGAGATGGTGCTGCCCGGGCACCCCGACAAGTTCTGCGACCAGGCGGCCGACGCGATCGTCGCGGCCTGCTACGCGGCCGATCCGGCCGGCTACTGCCAGGTCGAGATGAGCTGCTGGAGCGACCAGGTCTTCCTGACCGGCGGCATCGCGACGGCGCGCCCGCTCGCGGAATCGCTCGCCGACATCGTGCGCCGCACCGGGCGCGAGCTCGGCTACGTGGCCGGCAACGCGATCGACGCCGACCGCTACGCCGTCCACAGCAGCGTCTGCGACCTGTGCACCGACGCCACGCAGTGGACGCGCCACGTGAACGACCAGTGCATCGCGGTGGGCTGGGCGGGCTACGACGAGAAGGTGGCGTGGCTGCCGCCCGAGCACTACCTGGCGCACGTGTTCCGCGAGGCGCTGACCGCGAGCTTCGCGGGCGGGCGGCTCGCGCGCCAGGGGCCGGACGGCAAGCTGATCGTGCGCCTGCGCGAGAACGCCGACGCGTGGGTGCTGGAGCACGTGCTGGTCACGGTGCAGCAGGAGGACAGCGCCTGCATCACGGACGTGGCGGCGACGGTCTCCGCGGAGCTGCGCGCGGCCTGGGCGGCGCTGCAGGCGCGCGATGCCCGCTGGGTGGCCGAGTGGCGCGACGTCGAGCTGCTGGTGAACCCGAACGGCCCGCTGGTGAA
>CAYXJM010000631.1:0-1838 GCA_964465455.1 uncultured Klebsiella sp. | reverse complement strand
GTGTGGAACGAGGCGCGCAACCGCAAGGAGACCGTCTACAGCGATGCCGCGGGCCGCTACAGCCTGCCGACCGGATTCGCCGGCACGCTTCAGGTGCGGGCGCGCACACCGTATTTTCGCGACGTGGTGCAGACGGTGGAACTCGGCGCCGGGCAGCAGCTCGCGCTGGATTTCAGCGTCGAGAAGATCGCCTCGGTGGAGGAACTGTCCGACACGCTCACGGCATCGGCTCACGCCGCCATGCTGCCATTCCAGGACGGGGAAGCGAAAGAGACCTTCATTTCCCAGTGCAGCTTCTGTCACCAGCAGGGCAACGCGCTCACTCGCCGGCCACGCAGCGAGAGCGAGTGGACGGACACCGTGCGCCGCATGGAAGGCTACCTGGCGATGCTGACCTGGCGCGAGCAGAAGAACATCGCCGCGATGCTGGCCAGGGGCTTCACCGGCAAGCCCGTCGCCGCGATACAGGAACACGACTTCAGCCCCGAGCAGGCGAAGGCGCGCATCGAGGAGTGGCATGCCGCCACGCCGATGTCCTTCCTGCACGACACCATCGTGCTCGCCGACGATCGCCTGATGGGTATCGACGAAGGGCGCGACGAGGTCTACATCCTCGATCGCCACTCCGGACAGATCGACAAGTACGAGATGCCGGTCACCGACGAGGTGGTGGGCGGCAACTTCCGCGGCATGCAACTGCCGATCGGCATCTTCACCGGCCGCCACGGGCCGCACAGCGGCGCGCAGGTCTCCGACGGGCGCATCTTCTTCACCGGCGCGCTGTCGAGCAACCTGCTGATGTTCAACCCGGCGACGAAGGAGTGGAAGCTCTACCCGATCCCGCAGGGCTTCCTGTGGCGCAAGGGGCTGTACTCGCACACGATCCGCGCCGACAAGGACGACAATCTCTGGTTCACGGTGCTCGTGTCCAACACGGTGATGAAATTCGACCCGAAGACCGAGCGCTTCACCGAGGTCGCGACACCGCACAACGGCGTGATGCGCTGGATCAGCGATACCTTCATCGGCGTGGTGCTGAAGATCTGTTCGTGGTTTCCCGAGAAGAACTACCACCTGTACCTGTCGCACCACAAGTGGATGAACGGCGGCCGGAGCGTGTTCAACTGGCCGTACGGCATCGACATCGATCCGCGCGACGGCGGCATCTGGTACAGCAAGCTGCTGTCGAACAAGATCGGTCACATCGATCCGAAGACACTCGCAGTCACCGAATACGAGGTGCCGCACGGCGGGCCGCGGCGACTGCGCTTCGGCCCCGATGGCAGCCTGTGGATTCCCTCCTTCGACGAGGGCTACCTGATGCGCTTCGACACCCGCAGCAAGACCTTCGACAGCATCGCGCTGCCGCTGCTGGCGCCGAATGAGTTCGAGCTGCCCTATGCGCTCAACGTGGACCGCAAGGGTGATGTGTGGATCGCCACCAACAACAGCGACCGCGTGATGCGCTACATCCCGGCCGAGCGGAAATTCGTCGCCTACCCGATGCCGAACCGCGTGATCTGGTTCCGCGACTTCGAGTTCACGCAGGACGGTCGCGTGTGCGCCTCGAACTCGAACCTGCCGGCCTACGCGCACGAGGACAAGCTGCCGGCGTTCGTCTGCATCCAGCCCGACGCGACGGATACGACGAGCCTGCTGCCGGCGCACCAGCGCCATCACCTGCGCGCCGCACCGCCGTAGGTCCGGCTTCAGCCGGACGCCGCGCCCGTAGGTCCGGCTTCAGCCGGACATGCTGCGAGCGCACCCGCAGGCTGCGTAATGCGCCATCGTAGGAGCGCGCCGTGCGCGCGATCGCAGCCGCAGGCTGCGTGATGCCC
>CAYXJM010000630.1:0-1846 GCA_964465455.1 uncultured Klebsiella sp. | reverse complement strand
CGCAGGTGGCGTAGGAGGTGGGCATGCCCGCTAATGATTTGTGAGATCTTTGCTGACGGGCGGTCGCGGGCATGGCCCGCTCCTACGGGGATCAGGGCGTTCGCGCGCTCACGGGGCTGTTCGCGGTGTCGATCCAGCGCGCGATCTTCGCCTGCAGCACCGGCAGCGGCACGATGCCGTCGCCGAGCACCTCGTCGTGGAAGCCGCGCAGGTCGAAGCGCGGCCCGAGCGCGCGCTCGGCCTGCTCGCGCAGGCGCTGGATCTCGAGCGCGCCGGTCAGGTAGGCCAGCGCCTGGCCGGGCCAGGCGATGTAGCGCTCGACCTCGGCCCTCGCATCGGCCTCCGACATCGGCGAGTTGTCGAGGAAGTAGCGGATCGCCTGCTCGCGGCTCCAGCCCTTCGCGTGCAGCCCGGTGTCCACCACCAGGCGGTTGGCGCGGAACAGCCGGCTGTGCAGGAACCCGACGTACTGCAGCGGATCGTCGAACACGCCCATGTCGCGGCCCAGCGTCTCGGCGTACAGCGCCCAGCCTTCGCCGAATGCCGTGATGTAGCCGAAGCGCTGGAAGTCGGGCAGATGCGTCGATTCGGTGGCTATCGAGACCTGGAAGTGGTGGCCTGGCGCGGCCTCGTGCAGCGACAGCGACATCGTCTCGTAGGTCGGGATGCGCGAGAGGTCGTGGGTGTTCAGGTAGAACACCCCGGGCCGGGTGCCGGCGGCATCGGGGCGCTGGTAGCTGCCGCCCGCGGCGCTGGCGGCGCGGAAGGCCTCGACGGGGCGCACCTCGTAGTCGGCCTCCGGGATGCGGCCGAACAGCGCCGGGAGCTTCGGCGTCACGGCGGCCTTCACGTCGCGATAGGCCGCCAGCGCGGCGTCCGCCGAGGGGTGCAGGTAGCGCGTGCTGGTGCGCAGGTGCTCGAAGAACTCCGGCAGCGTGCCCGCGAATCCCGTGCGCGCGCGGGTCTTCTCGAATTCGGCGTGCAGCAGCCCGACCTGCTCGAGCCCGGTGCGGTGTATCTCCTCGGCACCGAGCGCCAGCGTGGTGTTGGCGTGGATGTCGAGCGCGTACCAGCTCTCCCCGCCGGGCAGCGCCGAACGGCCGACGCTCGCGCGCGCGGCGGGAAGGTATTCGTCGCGCATGAACGCGTGCAGCCTGCGGTAGCCGGGCACGATGCGCGTGACGATCAGCTCGCGGTAGCGCGGCTCCAGCGCCTCGCGCGCGGGGCCCGGCGCGAGCTTCCCGACCGGTCCCCAGAACACGCTCTGCGCCGGGTCCTCGACGATGTGCGCCGCGAGTTGCGGCAGGATGCGCTCGACGAGCACGCGCGGCAGCACCACGCCCTCGGCGATGCCGCGGCGCATGTTCGCGATGGCCGTGTCGACCCAGCCCGGCCAGCCGGCGGCGCGCGCGAGCCATGCCTCGTGGTCGGCGGCATCCGCGAACGGCTGCAGGCCGCTGCCCGAGCCCAGCTGGGCGAGCTCGAGGTGCAGGCCGCTGAACTGGCTGACCGGCATCAGCGCCTGCTTGCGCGCGAAGCCCGAGGCGTGGCGCTCGCGGGCGAGCTCGAGGTTGAAGCGGAAGGTCGCGGCGCTGGTGCGCTCGGCGGCGGTGAGCGCGGCGGGGTCGATCGCATCGAGCGCGGCGAGGTGGCGCTCGGCGAGCGCGCGGTCCGCGGCGAGGAATTCCGCGCTGATCCCGTCGGCGAGCACGGCGTTGTAGCGGCGGTCCCCGCGCAGCGTCGCGTCGTGCGGGTTGAGCGCCAGGTATTCCTCGCCGTAGGCGGCGAAGAGGCGCGCGAGCGCCGCCGGCGCGTCGTCGGCCGCGGCCAGCGGCGCGAGCAGGAC
>CAYXJM010000629.1:0-1851 GCA_964465455.1 uncultured Klebsiella sp. | reverse complement strand
TCAGCGCGAGCACCTGCTTGTAGTAGCGCGCGCGCTCGGCGAGCGGCGCCGCCGGGTCCGCGAGGACGCGGTTGACGTCGGCGAAGGAGCTGCCGAACCAGGATTCGAGCCCGTCGCCGAGGCTCGCCACCTCGCCGTAGCCCGCCTGCGCCGCCAGCGGCAGCGCGTTCAGGTAGTCGAGCAGCAGTTTCTCGCGCGCCGGCAGCGTGTACGGTCCGCCGCTGTAGACGCGCAGGCTGGCCGAGGCCATCTGCAGGAGCTTGTCGCGCGCGTCGCGCGTGATGCCGTCGGGCGAATGGCGGAACTTCTCGAGTTGCGTGGCCAGGGTGCTGGCGCCGATGACCTTCTGTCGGCGCCCGAGCGACTTCATCGCCTGCTGCCCGACCGCGACGCCGAGCCGCTCCCAGTCGACCACGGGGTTCATGTTCGGGCGCGAGGCATCGAGCAGCTCGCGGTCCTCCACGTAGAGCAGCGTGCGCGCGACCAGCTCGGGAACAGCGGCGAAACCGGCGTAGACGTTGCGCGGATAGCGCGCCTGCTGCACCACGGCGCCGTTCAGGTCGAGCAGCGTCAGGCCCGCCTGGCTCTTCTCCGGGTAGACGTTGAAGAAGTCCCGCGCGGCGAGCTCGCTCATGCGCCGCGACGGCACGGCCTGGCGCTCGATGACGAAGCCGGCCTTCTCGAGCCGGGGCGAGAGTGCGGGCAACGCGGCGTAGCCGAGCCGCACGTCGTAGGGACCGCGATCGGGCCTGAGCGGCGCGCGTGCGGGCCCTTCCCCGAGCTCGAAGGAAATGCCGCCGGCGAAGGCGGAGAGCCAGCGCGACTGCAGCGTCGCGTGACGGATCTCGTCGTGCGCGACGTAGCCGAGCACCAGCACCGCGCCGAGCACGACCACGCCGACCGTGACGCGCACGACCGGGGCGATGATGCGTTCCCACACCGACGCCCTGCCCGCCGCGCGGCCCGCCGGAGGCGCGGCACGGCGCGCGCTGCCGGGGGCGAGCAGCAGCCCGCGGTGATCCACCGAGGGGATGTGGCGGAGAACGCTGCCGCGCCTGTGCACCGGGGAATCCTTCGCGGAAGAGGGGCTTGACCGAAGTCTAGTCCGGCGCCGTGCGGCAACCGGGCTTTATGGCTTATTCCCGGAGCGGCGCGCCCGCGGGCCGCGACCAGGATCCCGCGTCGGCATGGAAGACGGGCGGCGGAATGCCTGCCAACGCACATTTTCCGCAAATGGTTGACGTGACTTTTACCTACCACCGGCGCGGGCCGCCGCTGTTACCATCCGCCCCGACGACTGAACGGAGGAGGATGTTGCATGAACAAGTCGATGCTCGTGGGCGGCGTGATGGGCGCCGCGGTGGCCATCGCCGGCGGGGGCATCGCCGGCTACAAGATGCTCGAGGAGCCGAAATACGCCGAAGTGGTGGCGGTCACGCCGGTGACGGAGCGGATCGAAACGCCGCGCGAGGAATGCCACGACGTGCAGGTCACGCGGCAGAAGCCGGTCAAGGACCAGCACCAGGTGGTCGGCACCGTGATCGGCGCGGTCGCCGGCGGGCTGCTGGGCGATGCCCTCGGCGGCGGGGGCAGCAACAGGGGCGCGAAGCTCGCGGGCGCGGCGGCCGGCGGTTACGCCGGCAACAAGGCCCAGGAGAAGATCCAGCAGGGCTCGACCTACACCACCACCGAAACGCGCTGCAAGACCGTGACCGACGTCAGCGAGCGCACCGTCGGCTTCGACGTCGACTACCGCATCGGCGACAAGAGCGGCCGCGTGCGCATGGACCACGATCCGGGCGACGCGATCCCGCTGCGCGACGGGCAGCTGGTGCTGGCGAGCGCGCCGGC
>CAYXJM010000628.1:0-1858 GCA_964465455.1 uncultured Klebsiella sp. | reverse complement strand
TCGAGAAGCTGCTGGGCGTGCAGTTCCTGAAGTCCGAGGTCTATCCGGTGAGCTACCTGCCCTCGGATCTCGCGTGGCGCGACGTGCTGAACGTCTGCGGCGTCGCGCTGGCGATGAGCTTCGTGGCCACGCTCTACCCCTCGTGGCGCGCGGCGCGGATGCAGCCGGCCGACGTCCTGCGCTACGAGTGAGCGCCGCGCCGCGCGCGCTCGCGCCGGCGTGCGCGCCAGCGCAGCTGCACCGCGAACCGCCACAGCAGCCGCGTGGCCGCGAGGCCTAGCGCCGCCAGCACCAGTCCGCTCAGCACGCTGCCGAGGTAGAGCGGCTCCCACACCTCGAGCAGGCTGTGCTCCAGCCACGTCACGCTCATCTCGAAGTTCGCCGCCGGAATGCCCAGCAGCCAGGCGCCGAGCTCGTACTGCAGGAACAGCAGCGCGGGCAGGGTCAGCGGGTTCGACACCCACACGCAGACCACCGCCAGCGTGATGTTGCAGCGCAGCCACACGGCGAGAGCGGCCGCTATCAGCATGTGCATGGGCACCGGCTGCAGTCCCACGAACAGGCCGACGGCGACCGCCAGCGACACCGAGCGGCGGTTCAGGTGGAACAGGTTCGGGTCCTGCAGCACGAGCGCCAGCAGGCGCAGCGACTTGTGCTCGCGGATGAAGTGCGGCTGGGGCAGGAAGCGGCGCAGCGTGCGGCGCATCGGGCAGCGGGCCAGGCGCTCAGGGCGGCGGGCGGCTGCGGCGCTCGCGCAGCCGCGCGCGCCACTTGAGCTGCACGCCGATGCGCCACAGCAGGCGCATGCCCACGTAGGCCAGAGTCGCGAGGACCGTGCCGCACAGCAGGCTGCCGAGCAGCAGCGGCGGCCAGATGTCGCGCAGGCTCTGCTCGATCCACTCGACGCTCATCTCGAACGGCGCAGCGCTCGCCGGGATGTCCATCAGCCAGGCGCCGACGCGGTAGGTCACGTAGAAGACCGGCGGCATCGTCAGCGGGTTCGTGAGCCACACCAGAGCCACCGCCAGCGTGATGTTGCAGCGCAGCCAGATCGCCGCCGCGGCCGCGATCAGCATCTGCATCGGCACCGGGATGAAGGCCACGAACACGCCGACGAAGGCGGCCACCGAGACCGAGTGCCGGTTCAGGTGCCACAGGTTCGGGTCGTGCAGGCGGTCGCTCACCAGCCGCAGCGACTTGTGCTCGCGGATGGCGTGCGGCTTGGGCAGCAGGCGCCGGATGGTTCTGCGCGGCATCGATGGATTCCGGGCGGGCTATCGGGGCGTTGTCGGGGCGGCGTCACTCGGGGCAAGCTCCCGGCGCCGAAGCATAGGCCGCAGAGCCTGCCTGCACAAGATTGCAATTGTTGACCCAGATTTTGCCAGAGCGCCCCACGCCCGGAACAGTTACGCGGATGCACCGCGCGACCCGGCCACTGTGCCCGCAGCCAGGTCCCGCTGCTTGACCAGCGCATAGATCGCCGGGATCACCGCGAGCGTGAGCACGGTCGAAGAGATCATGCCGCCCACCATCGGCGCGGCGATCCGGCGCATCACCTCGGAACCCGTCCCCGTGCTCCACATCACCGGCAGCAGGCCCGCCATGATCGCGACGACGGTCATCATCTTCGGCCGCACGCGCTCGACTGCCCCTTCCATGATCGCCTCGTAGAGATCGGCGACGCCCGCTTGCGCGCCCTCGGCCTGGCGCTTCGCGCGCACTGCCTCCCAGGCGTGGTCGAGGTAGATCAGCATCACGACACCGGTTTCGGCGGCCACGCCGGCGAGCGCGATGAAGCCGACCGCCACCGCCACGCTGAAGTTGTAATCCAGCCACCACATCAGCCAGACGCCGCCGA
>CAYXJM010000627.1:0-1862 GCA_964465455.1 uncultured Klebsiella sp. | reverse complement strand
ACCAGCAGCAGCTGCCCGCGCAGCAGCGCCTTGCGAAAGCGCTCCTGGCGGTCGCGCCAGACCACGACGTTGACGTTGCCGGTCTCGTCCTCCAGCGTGAGGAACAGCACGCCGCTCGCGGTGCCCGGGCGCTGGCGACCGGTCACCAGGCCCGCCACGCGCACGAAGCGGCCGTTGTTCAGTCCGGCCAGCTCCTGCGCGCGGCGGCAGCCCGCGAACGGTTGCCTGGCGCGCAGCAGCGCCAGCGGATGGCGTCCCAGCGTGAGCCCGGTGCTGCGATAGTCCTGCACCATTTCCTCCGCCTCGGCGGGCGCGGGCAGCTCGACCGCATCGTGCAGCCGGTGCGTGGCGGCGCGCTCGGCGTCCTCGAGCAGGGGACGCGGCTCCTCGATGGCCGCGGCCTGCCAGTGCGCCTGGTGGCGGTGGCCGCCGAGGCGCCCCAGCGCGCCGGCCCCGGCCAGCAGATCCATCTCGCCGCGGTCGAGCAGGGCGCGGCGCGCCAGGTCGTGCAGGTTGTCGAAAGCCCGGCACCCGCGCGCCGCGACGATGCGCTCGGCCGCGGCGGCGTTGAAGCCGCTGATCTGGCGCAGCCCGAGGCGGAGGGCAGGAGAAAATGGGGCAGAAAATGGGCTCGGCGCGGAAAATGGGGTCAGAGTCAATTTTCCGGAGGAAAATTTGACTCTGACCCCATTTTCCGCGCAATTTTCTTCCAGGGTGTAGTCCCAGTCGCTGTGGTCCACGTCGACGGGCAGTACCGTGACGCCGTGGCGGCGCAGGTCCTGCACCAGCTGCGAGGGCGAGTAGAAGCCCATCGGCTGGCTGTTCAGCAGCGCGCAGCAGAAGGCGGCCGGGTAGTGGCACTTCAGCCACGCCGAGGCGTAGGCGAGCAGCGCGAAGCTCGCCGCGTGCGACTCCGGAAAACCGTAGTCGCCGAAGCCCTTCATCTGGTTGAACAGGCGCTCGGCGAAGTCGAGGCTGTGGCCGCGGGCGAGCATGCCGTCGATGACCTTGCGCTCGAAGGCATCCAGCGAGCCGTTGCGCTTCCACGCGGCCATCGCGCGGCGCAGCTGGTCGGCCTCGCCGCCCGAGAAGCCGGCCGCGACCATCGCGAGCTTGATCACCTGCTCCTGGAAGATCGGCACGCCGAGCGTGCGCTCGAGCACCGCGCGGACCTCCTCGTTGGGGTAGGTGACGGGTTCGAGTCCCTGGCGCCGCTTCAGGTAGGGGTGGACCATGTCGCCCTGGATCGGACCCGGGCGCACGATCGCCACCTCGATCACCAGGTCGTAGAAGGTGCGCGGCTTCAGGCGCGGCAGCATCGCCATCTGCGCGCGCGACTCCACCTGGAACACGCCCACGCTGTCGGCGCGCGCGAGCATCGCGTAGGTGCAGGGATCCTCGGCCGGGATGCGGCTCATGTCGATCTCCACGCCGTGGGCCTCGCGGATCAGCGCGAAGCTGCGGCGCAGCGCGCTCAGCATGCCGAGCGCGAGGATGTCGACCTTCAGCAGCCCCAGCGCCTCGATGTCGTTCTTGTCCCACTGGATCACGGTGCGATCGGCCATCGCGGCGTTCTCGACCGGCACCAGCGCCGCGATGGGGCTGCGCGTGATGATGAAGCCGCCGACGTGCTGCGAGAGGTGGCGCGGGAAGCCGAGGATCTCGCGCACGAGGCGCATGAAGTGCCCGGCCATGCGGCTCGCGGCGGCGAGATTCTCCTCCTCGAAGCGCCGCGCGAGATCGCCGTGGCGGTCCCACCACGACAGCGACTTCGCCAGCTGGTCGACGAACAGCGGATCGAGCCCGAGCGCCTTGCCGACGTCGCGCACGGCGCTGCGCGGGCGGTAGCTGATGACGGTGGC
>CAYXJM010000626.1:0-1862 GCA_964465455.1 uncultured Klebsiella sp. | reverse complement strand
CCCGGGTGTCCGCTGCAGCGCCTGCTCAGGCGCGCCGACTTTGCAGCGTATTCTTGCGCTCTGCTGTATATGCCCACCAGGGCCGCGGCTCGTCGCCGCCGATAAAACGCGTCACTGAAATGAAAACGTCGAGTGCGCACGGGTTCTGCCTGCAACCCGTGATGATGCAAAGTCTCTCGTACATTTCATACGGATCGCGCCCGGCAAGATCGCCGGGCTTCCTGATGCCGAGCAAACGCAGGTCTGCGGCTCCAGCCTTGCCGATATTCGGGAGATCAGTGAGACGTACTGTCTTCTCGCGAACGACTCTGCGTGGATTCATGTTCAGCCTGACGCTCCCGCGTCTTCACCGTTCACTGCTGCCGGGTGCCTGAGGTTCGCGTTCTTCCTGCGCCGCGTCTTCAATGAGCCGCTTGCCAAGACTGACGACTTCATCCTGCTTGTACCCGAGCCTGGTATAGAAACCGATGGCCGCTTCGTTGCCGGCGCGAACCTGCAGATTGAGCTTCGGGCATCCCCGTGCTGTCAGTAGCGATTCCAGCGTCGCCATGAGTTTCCGGCCGAGACCCTTGCCCCGAAGTTCCGGTGCGACGGCGAGGTAATTGACCCAGCCTCTGTGGCCATCGTAACCGCCCATTGCGGTTCCAACCACCCTGCCCTCGAGCTCCAGGACCAGGAACAGCTCCGGCTGCGTAGTGAGCTTGCGCTGAATGTCCTTGCGCGGATCGTTCCATGGCCGCGTGATTTCACAGCGGTGCCACAGCGCAATGACCTGTTCTTCATCTTGCGGCGCGAAGGGTCGGATCAGCATATCTGGTGGGGCCTGACGCCAGGTGCAGCGGCACTCGGAAGATCAGCAAGCTTTTTTGTCTGTTCGCGAACGACCGTCGGCATTGCCCGGCTCAGGAAATCCCGAGCGAGGCCCACATCGCGTCGACGCGCTGCTTGACCGCGGCGTCCATCGCGATCGGACGGCCCCACTCGCGCGTGGTCTCGCCGGGCAGCTTGTTGGTGGCATCGAAGCCGACCTTGCCGCCGAGGCCCGCAACGGGCGAGGCGAAGTCGAGGTAGTCGATCGGGGTGTTGTCGAGCAGCAGCGTGTCGCGCTTCGGGTCCATGCGCGTGGTCATGGCCCAGATCACGTCCTTCCAGTCGCGCGCGTTCACGTCGTCGTCGGTGACGATCAGGAACTTCGTGTACATGAACTGGCGCAGGAAGGACCACGCGGCCATCATCACGCGCTTGGCGTGGCCCGGGTACTGCTTCTTCATCGTGATCACCGCGAGGCGGTACGAGCAGCCCTCCGGCGGCAGGTAGAAGTCCACGATCTCGGGGAACTGGCGCTGCAGGAGCGGCACGAACACCTCGTTCAGCGCAGCACCCAGCACCGCCGGCTCGTCCGGCGGGCGGCCCGTGTAGGTGCTGTGGTAGATCGGGTCGTCGCGGTGCAGCAGGCGCTCGACCGTGAACACCGGGAAGCGCTCCACCTCGTTGTAGTAACCGGTGTGGTCGCCGAACGGGCCCTCGTCGGCGTAGTCGTCGGGGTAGATGTGCCCTTCGAGCACGATCTCGGCGCTCGCGGGCACCTGCAGGTCGCCGACGCCGGCATTGACCAGCAGCGTCTTCGCGCCGCGCAGCAGGCCCGCGAAGGCGTATTCGGACAGCGTGTCCGGCACCGGCGTCACGGCGCCGAGGATGGTCGCGGGGTCGGCGCCCAGCGCCACCGCGACGGGATACGGCTTGCCGGGGTTCTGCTGGCGGAACTCCTGGAAGTCGAGCGCGCCGCCGCGGTGCGCGAGCCAGCGCATGATCACGCGGTTCCGCCCGATCACCTGCATGCGGTAGATGCCGAGGTTCTGCCG
>CAYXJM010000625.1:0-1863 GCA_964465455.1 uncultured Klebsiella sp. | reverse complement strand
ATCGGGCGCGCCGCGAGATCGGCGGTGTGGATGTGATCGGAGACGATGCTGGCGTCGAAGCGCGCCACGTGCTCGCGCATCGCCTCCATCAGCTCGGGCCCCTGCAGGTGCGCGTGGCCGCCCGGCCAGTTCTCGACCTCGGTGGTCGTCATCAGCTGCCCGCCCTGCTGGATGCCGGTGATCAGCGCCGGCGCGAGGTTGGCGCGCGCGGCGTAGACGGCGGCCGTGTAGCCGGCCGGGCCCGAGCCGAGGATGATCAGGCGGTGATGGATGCTGTCGGCCATGGCGAGCGGTTCCTCCGGGGCGTGAAGCCGTTGTCGGGTGCCGGGCGGGGCAGGGCACGGAAATGCGCCTATACTAGGCTGTGGTTCCGCTCCGGCGGGCGGGGCGCAGTCTACCCGCAAAGACCACGCTTTCACAGGATGGCCCCCGGGCGCGCGGAGGCCGGCAGAGGACCAGAGAGTTTGGCCAGGACACGAGGCGCATCGACGGTAGCCGCGAGGACACTGCCCCCGATTCTGCAGCACGGCTTGCGCGAGGGGCTGATGATCGCCTGGGTCGCGCTGGCCGCGTACCTGCTGCTCGCGATTGGCACCTACAGCGTCGGCGATCCCGGCTGGTCCAGCACCGGCAACGGCGCCGGCATCAGCAATTCCGCCGGCGCCACCGGCGCGTGGATCGCCGACGTGCTGCTGTCGCTGTTCGGCTACGTCTCGTACCTGTTCCCGGTGCTGCTCGGTTTCCGCGCCTGGGCGCTGCTGCGCGACCGCCAGTCGCCGTTCGTCTTCGACTGGCTGCTGGTGTCGATCCGCAGCGTCGGCTTCCTGCTGGTCGTGCTGGCGGGCACGGGACTGCTGGCGATCCGCGGCAGCGCGACCACGCTGCTCCCCTTCGGCATCGGCGGCATGCTCGGCGAGACCCTCGCGCAGGTGTGCCAGCGCGCCTTCGGGCTGCCGGGCAGCCAGCTGCTGATGGTCGCGCTGCTGCTGTTCGGCGTCACCATCTTCACCGACCTGTCCTGGGCGCGGCTGCTCGAGACCATCGGCCGCGTCACGCTGAGGGCGCTGGGCGGCGTCGCGCCGCTCGCGGGGGAGGCGATCGCCCGCCGGCAGCGCCGCGAACCGGCCGCCGGGCAGGACGGGACGTCCGCGCCCGCAGCGCGCGAGCCCGCGGCGGAGGAGCCGGACGAGGACGCGCCGCGCAAGCGCCGCGCCCGGCGCGAGCCGGTGCTCGACGATGCCCCGGTGGACCTGGCGCCGACGCCCGGCACGCGCGTGGCGCCCGAGATCCGCCTGCCCGAGAAGCGCAAGGAGCCGCAGGGCGAGCGCCTGCAGCGCGAGAAGCAGGGCGCGCTGTTCAACGCCGCGGGCGGCACGACGCTGCCGCCGCTCGGTCTCCTCGACATGGCCGACAAGAGCAAGCAGCGCGGCTACTCGGCGGAGGCGCTCGAGGCGATGTCGCGCCTGCTCGAGATCAAGCTGCGCGACTTCGGCGTCGAGGCCAAGGTGGTTTCCGTCTTTCCCGGCCCGGTCATCACGCGCTTCGAGATCCAGCCGGCGCCCGGCGTGAAGGTCAGCCGCATCAGCAACCTGGTGAAGGATCTCGCGCGCTCGCTCGCGGTCGTGAGCGTGCGCGTGGTCGAGGTGATCCCGGGCAAGTCGGTGGTCGGCATCGAGATCCCCAACGAGGACCGCGAGACCGTGATGCTCGGCGACGTGCTCGCCTCGCGCGCCTACGAGGCGGCGAAGTCGCCGTTGACGCTCGGGCTCGGCTACGACATCTCGGGCGAGCCGATGGTGGTCGACCTCGCGCGCATGCCGCACCTGCTGGTGGCCGGCACCACCGGCTCGGGCAAGTCGGTGG
>CAYXJM010000624.1:0-1874 GCA_964465455.1 uncultured Klebsiella sp. | reverse complement strand
CGATCGGCAGCCGCCCCATCGACCTGCACCTGCACGGCCTGCAGGCCATGGGCGCGGAGATCGGCATCGACGGCGGCTACATCAACGCCCGCGTCGACGGGCGGCTGCGCGGCGCGCACGTCCTTTTCGACAAGGTCACCGTCGGCGGTACCGAGAACCTGCTGATGGCGGCCTGCCTCGCCGACGGGCGCACGGTGCTGGAGAACGCCGCGCGCGAGCCCGAGATCGTCGACCTGGCGCACTGCCTGCAGCGCATGGGCGCGCAGATCTCCGGAGTCGGGACCGACACGCTGGTGATCGACGGCGTCGAGCGACTGCACGGCTGCGAATACACCGTGATGCCGGACCGCATCGAGACCGGCACCTTCCTCGTCGCCGCGGCGGCGACGCGCGGCCGCGTCCGGCTCAGGGACACGCGCGCCGACATCCTCGAGGCCGTGCTGGTCAAGCTGGGCGAGGCGGGCGCGCACATCGGGCAGGGCGACGGCTGGATCGAGCTCGACATGCAGGGGCGCCGCCCGCGCGCCGTCAGCATCCGCACCGCGCCCTATCCCGCGTTCCCGACCGACATGCAGGCACAGTTCACCGCGATGAACGCGGTGGCCGAGGGCACCTCGACGATGACCGAGACCATCTTCGAGAACCGCCTGATCCAGGTGCACGAGATGAACCGCATGGGCGCGCACATCACCGTCGAAGGGCATACCGCGATCGTCGAGGGCGTGCCGGCGCTGCGCGGCGCGCCGGTGATGGCGACGGACCTGCGCGCCTCGGCGAGCCTGGTGATCGCCGGGCTGGTGGCCGAGGGCGAGACCGTGGTCGACCGCATCTACCACATCGACCGCGGCTACGAGTGCATCGAGGAGAAGCTGCAGATGCTGGGCGCCGACATTCGCCGGGTGCGCGCATGAGCGCGGCCGCACCGCTGACGCTCGCGCTGACGCGCGGGCGCATCCTCAAGGACAGCCTGCCGCTGCTGGCGGCCGCGGGCATCGTGCCCGAGGAGGACCCGGGCGCGAGCCGCAAGCTGGTGATCGGCACCAACCGTCCGGACGTGAGGCTGCTGGTGCTGCGCGGCTCGGACGTGTCCGTCTACGTGCGCCACGGCGCCGCCGACGCCGGCGTGGTGGGCCGCGACATGCTGCTCGAGGCCGGCAGCGAGGGCCTCTACGAGCCGCTCGACCTCGGGATCGCGCGCTGCCGGCTGATGACGGCCGGCCTGGTCGATCGCGCACCGCTGCGCTCGCGGGTGCGGGTGGCCACGAAGTTCGTGAACGTGGCGCGCCGTTTCTATGCGGCCCAGGGCCTGCAGGCCGACATCATCAAGCTCTACGGCGCGATGGAGCTCGCCCCGGTGCTGGGGCTCGCCGAGCGCATCGTCGACATCGTCGACACTGGCAACACGTTGCGGGCGAACGGCCTTGAGCCCATCGAGACCATCGCCGAGATCAGTTCGCGCCTGGTGGTGAACAAGGCCGCGATGAAGCTCAGGCCCGGGCCGCTGGGCGAACTGATCGACGGCCTCGCGGCCGCGGTCGCCGAGCGCGATGCGGCGTCGCGCGGGGGCGCGGCGGGCGGCGCGCCATGATGCGCCGTCTCGACGCCGCGGCACCGGGCTTTGCGCGCGAGCTGGCGGCACTGCTCGACTTCAGCGCGCAGCGCGACGCCGGGGTCATCGAACGCGTCGCCGCGATCATCGCCGACGTGCGCGCGCGCGGCGACGCGGCGCTGCTCGAATACACCAACCGCTTCGATTCGCGCGCACTCGCCGCCGCGAGCGAGCTCGAGATCCCGGCCGCGGCGCTCGCGGCGGCCGCGGCGCGCATTCCCGCGGAGCTCCGCGAGGCGCTGCAGGCGGCGGCCGCGCGCATCGA
>CAYXJM010000623.1:0-1875 GCA_964465455.1 uncultured Klebsiella sp. | reverse complement strand
GCCCAATCCATTGAGCAACATAGGATTTTCTGAATGGAGACTGCGACGATTTCGACCAGTACGTTGTACACGGACCTCAGTTCCGCGCTCCTCGTGGAGCACGCGATCCGTCGCAAGGAAGGCCACCTGGCCGACACCGGCGCGCTGGTCGTGACGACCGGACGCCGCACCGGGCGCTCGCCGGCAGACCGCTTCATCGTCGACGAACCGAGCTCCAGCGACGCCATCGACTGGGGCGCGATCAACCGCAAGTTCGACGCCGAGAAGTTCAACGCGCTGTGGGATCGCGTGGTCGAGTTCAGCTCCGAGCACGACCGTTACGTGTCACACCTGCACGTGGGCGCAGACCTCGAGTATTACATCCCGATCCGCGTCACCACCGAGAACGCGTGGCAGAACCTGTTCGCGCGCAACATGTTCATCCGCCCGGAGAAGTACAACCCGCGCGGCAAGGAGGAGTGGCAGATCCTCAACATCCCCTCGTTCATCTGCGATCCCGAGCGCGACGGCACCAACAGCGACGGCGCCGTGATCATCAACTTCGCCCAGCGCAAGGTGCTGCTGGCGAACATGCGCTACGCGGGCGAGATGAAGAAGGCGATGTTCTCGGTGCAGAACTTCCTGCTGCCCGAGCGTGACGTGCTGCCGATGCACTGCGCCGCCAACGTGGGTCACGACGGCGACGTGGCGCTGTTCTTCGGGCTCTCGGGCACCGGCAAGACCACGCTGTCGGCCGACCCCGACCGCTACCTGATCGGCGACGACGAGCACGGCTGGGCCGAGGGCTCGGTGTTCAACATCGAGGGCGGCTGCTACGCCAAGACCATCAACCTGAGCCGCAAGAACGAGCCGCTGATCTGGGATGCGATCCGCTTCGGCGCCATCGTCGAGAACGTGGTGACGCACGAGCACCACCGCGTCGCGGACTACACCGACACCACGCTGACCGAGAACGGCCGCTGCTGCTACCCGCGCGAGCACATCGAGAAGCGCGCCGAGCGCAACGCCGCCGGCGAGCCGCGCGCCGTGATCTTCCTCACCTGCGACGTGACCGGCGTGCTGCCGCCGGTGTCGATCCTGTCCAAGGAAGCGGCCGCGTACCACTTCCTGAGCGGATACACCGCGCTGGTCGGCTCCACCGAGATGGGCTCCGGCAGCGGCATCAAGTCGACGTTCTCGACCTGCTTCGGCGCGCCCTTCTTCCCGCGCCCGGCGCACGTCTACGCCGACCTGCTGATCCGCCGCGTCGAGAAGTTCGACAGCCACGTCTACCTGGTCAACACCGGCTGGACCGGCGGTTCGGGCGGCGCCGGCGGCAAGGGCCACCGCTTCCCGATCCCGACCACGCGCGCGATCATCGCCGCGATCCAGAGCGGCGCGCTGGTCGGTGTGGGCACCGAGCACCTGCCGGGGCTGAACCTCGACATCCCGAAGGCGGTGCCGGGCGTCGACGCGCACATCCTCAACCCGCGCAACACCTGGGAAGACAAGGACGGCTACGACGCGCAGATGCGGAACCTGATCGGCCAGTTCCTGCAGAACTTCCGCAAGTTCAGCGGCGTGTCGGAGTCGATCATCGCCGCCGGGCCGCACATGCCGGACTGAGGTCCGCGAGCGGAAACGAAAAAGGGGGCTGCTGCCCCCTTTTTCATTGCGCTGATACCGGGTTGGCAGCGGGTCCGGCGGGAGCCGGACCCTTGTCCGAATGAATTCGGACCCACGGCATCCCGCGGGTCCGCCTCCGCGGGTCCGCCTCCGTGGGTCCGGCTTCAGCCGGACACCGCCCGGACGGACCCGCGAGGCGCCGTAGGTCCGGCTTCAGAGGGTGTTGTAAAAGCCCCTGCGAGCCGTTCCAAGTCAACCGCATGCCGTCAG
>CAYXJM010000622.1:0-1876 GCA_964465455.1 uncultured Klebsiella sp. | reverse complement strand
GCGCTCGAGCTCGAGGAGAAGGGCTACGCCTGGATCGAGAAAGAGGTCGCGTAGATGGGAGCCTTCGACCAGCAGCTCGCCGCGCGCCTGCTCGGCGACGCCGAGGCGCTGCCCTGGCTCGCGGCGCAGCGCGAGGCGGCGCGCGCCGAGTGGCTGGGCGCCAGCCTGCCGAAGCGCAAGACGGAATCCTGGAAGTACACCAGCCTCGAGGCGCTCGGGCAGCACGATTACCTGAACCGGCCCGCCGCGACCGAGCCGGCAGTCGATGCCGCGGCGCTGATCGCGGGCCTCGACGCGGACCGGATCGTGTTCGTGAACGGCCGCTACGCGCCGCGCCTGTCGCAGCTGGGGCACCAGCCGGGCGTGCGCGCGATCCCGTTCCGCGAGGCGAACCCCGGTGACCGCGCCGTGATCGAGGGCGCGCTCGGCCAGGTCGCCGCGGGCAACGGCAATCCCTTCGCGGCGCTGAACGGCTGCTGGCTCGACGACGGCGTGCTGTTCCACGTCGGCGCCGGCGTCAAGGCGGCGCGGCCCCTGCACGTGGTGCACCTCGGCGTGGCGGGGCAGCAGGCCTTCGCGCACGCGCAGCGCCTGCTGGTGGTGCTCGGACGCGGCGCGCAGGCGGAGCTGATCGAGCACTTCGCGAGCCTGCCGGGGGAGCAGAACGGCTTCGTCAGCGGCGCCACCGAGCTCCGCGTGGGCGAGTCGGCGCAGCTCAGGCACTACCGCCTGCACCTCGAGGAGGAGCACGCGATCCACATCGGCGGCGTCTACGTCGAGCTCGCGCGCGCCGCGGTCTGCGAGAGCCTCGTGCTCGCGCTCGGCGGCCGGCTGAAGCGGCTCGACCTGCGCGTGCGCCACCTCGGCGCGGGCAGTGAATGCCGCCTGGACGGCATCTACCTGGCGCGGCGCAGCCAGCACGTCGACCTGCACACCTCGGTCGAGCACGAGGTGCCGCAGGGCACCACGCACCAGGTCTACCGCGGCATCGTCGACGACGCCGCGCGCGCCGTGTTCAACGGGCGCATCCACATCCACCCGCAGGCGCAGAAGAGCAACGCGGACCTCAGCAACCGCAACCTGCTGCTCAGCAATGCGGCCGAGGTCAACACCAAGCCGGAACTGGAGATCTACGCCGACGACGTGCGCTGCTCGCACGGCGCGACGGTGAGCCGCATCGACGAGAAGAGCCTTTACTACCTGCTCACGCGCGGCATCGGCCGCCGCGAGGCGGAAGTCCTGCTCGGCTTCGGCTTCCTCAACGAGCTGGTGCGGGACATCCCGATCGAGCCGCTCGGCACCGCGCTGCGCGCCGTGCTGGGCGGGTGGTTCGGGCGCGCGGACGTGCTGCAGGGAGAGCCGTCGTGACCAGCGCCCCGGTCGCCGCCGTGGCGCGCTTCGATGCCGAGGGGCTGCGCGCCGAGTTCCCGATTCTCGCGCAGCAGGTCAACGGCAAGCCGCTGGTCTATCTCGACAACGCCGCGACCACGCAGAAGCCGCTGGCGGTGATCGAGGCGATCGCGGCGTACTACCGCGAGATCAACTCCAACGTGCACCGTGGCGCGCACGCGCTCAGCGACCGCGCGACCAGCGCCTTCGAGGGCGCGCGCGACGCGGTGTGCCGCTTCATCAACGCGCCGTCGCGCGAGCAGGTGATCTGGACCCGCGGCACCACCGAGAGCATCAACCTGGTCGCCGCGAGCTTCGCGAGGGGCCGCCTGCGCGCGGGCGACGAGATCCTGGTCTCGGGCCTCGCGCACCACTCGAACATCGTGCCGTGGCAACTCGCGGCCGAGGCCGCCGGCGCGAAGGTGGTGCCGATCCCGGTCACGGAAGACGCCAGGCTCGATCTCGCCGCCTTCGCCGCGCTGCTCGG
>CAYXJM010000621.1:0-1878 GCA_964465455.1 uncultured Klebsiella sp. | reverse complement strand
ATCGCCCAGGGCATTGGTGTGCCCGAGGAGAACATACCGAAGATGTTCGAGCCCTTCTTCACCACCGAGCACAGCGGCACGGGCCTCGGGCTCTACCTCGCGCGCGAACTCTGCGAGGCCAACCAGGTGCGGCTGGAATACCTGCACGACGCCGGCAGCGGAAGCTGCTTTCGCCTGAATTTTCCGCACCCCGAGCGGCGCAGCGCATCGACCGTGGTGCCGCCGGCCGAACGCCGCGCCGTCGCGGCAGGGCAGCAGCCATGAGCAGTCCCGCGATCCTGATCATCGACGACGAGCCGGACATCCGCGAACTGCTCGCGATGACGGTGCGCCGCATGGGGCTGGACGCCTTCTGCGCCGAGAGCCTCGACGGCGCGCGCCGGATGCTGGAGAAGCGCCGCTTCGACCTCTGCCTGACCGACATGAAGCTGCCCGACGGTACCGGGCTGCAGCTGATCGAGCACGTGCAGCAGCGCCACGAGGGCATGCCGGTGGCGGTGATCACGGCCTTCGGCAGCGTCGACCTCGCGATCGAATCGATGAAGGCCGGCGCCTTCGACTTCCTGACCAAGCCGATCGACCTCGAGAGGCTGCGCACCCTGGTGACGAACGCGCTGCGGCTCGGGGCGGCGGAGGCGACGCTGCAGTGCCCGGACCAGGTGCAGCTGCTGGGCGACACCGAACCCATGGTGCACCTGCGCCAGCAGATCGTGCGCCTCGCGCGCAGCCAGGCGCCGGTCTACATCACCGGCGAATCCGGCACCGGGAAGGAACTGGTGGCGCGGCTGCTGCACGCCAACGGGCCGCGCGCCCCCGGCCCCTTCGTGCCGGTCAACTGCGGTGCGATCCCCTCCGAGCTGATGGAGAGCGAGTTCTTCGGCCACCGCAAGGGCAGCTTCACCGGCGCCGTCGCCGACAAGCAGGGCCTGTTCCAGGCCGCGCACGGCGGCACGCTGTTCCTCGACGAGGTCGCCGACCTGCCGCTGCCGATGCAGGTCAAGCTGCTGCGCGCGATCCAGGAAAAGGCCGTGCGCGCCGTGGGCAGCGAGCAGGAGAGCCGCGTCGACGTGCGCATCCTCAGCGCGACGCACAAGGACCTCGCGCAACTGGTCGAGCAGGGCCTGTTCCGCCGCGACCTGTTCTACCGCATCAACGTGATCGAGCTGCGCGTGCCCAGCCTGCGCGAGCGCGCCGCCGACATCCCGCTGATCGCCGGGGCCTGCGTCCGCCGCCTCGCCGGGGAGTACGGCACCGCGGCGCCGCGCCTGCACGAGGACGCGCTGCGCGCGCTCGCGGCCTACGCGTTTCCGGGCAACGTGCGCGAGCTCGAGAACGTCCTCGAACGCGCGTTCACGCTGTGCGACGGCAACGTGATCCGCGCGCCGGACCTGCGCCTGCCCGGTACGGGCCCCGCCGCGGCGCAACCCGCGGCCCAACCCGCGATGCCCGCCCAGGAAGTCCAGACCGAGCTGCCCGACGTGCCGCTGGAGGAATACCTGGAAGGCATCGAGCGGCGCGCGATCATGCGCGCGCTGGAGCTCGAGCGCTGGAACCGCACCGCCGCCGCCAAGCGCCTCGGCATGACGTTCCGCTCGCTGCGCTACCGGCTGAAGAAGCTCGGCATCGACTGATCGTGTGGGTCGCCATTCATGGCGACATCTGCCGTGTGGGTCGGCATCGTGGGTCGGCATTCATGCCGACGCCTGCCCGCTCTTCCGTAGGTCGGCATTCATGCCGACATCTGCCTACCCGCGAAAGATCAGACATTTCCTACAGACACGCCGCCACCGTTCACCTACCGTGAAGCCGTCGCGAAAGGACTCGCGGCATTCCACGGAAGGAGAGCCTCAGGACGAGGCGCGCGGCCAGGGACGGCCC
>CAYXJM010000620.1:0-1882 GCA_964465455.1 uncultured Klebsiella sp. | reverse complement strand
GTGATGCTGGCGCTCGGGCTGCTCGGTCGCTTCGGCGGCGTGGAACTGCCGCCCGGCATGGAACTGCTCGAGCACCCCGTCGTGCTGGGCGCCGCCGGGGCGATGTTCCTCGCGGAGTTCGTGGCCGACAAGATTCCGGGCCTCGACTCGCTGTGGGACGCGCTGCACACCTTCATCCGCGTTCCCGCCGGCGGCCTGCTCGCCGCCGCGGCCGCGGCACCGGTCGGCCCGGACGTTGCCGTTGTCTCCGGGATCCTCGGCGCGGGCCTTGCCGCCGGCACCCACGCCACGAAGGCCGGCGGCCGGCTGCTGATCAACGCCTCGCCGGAACCGTTCAGCAACTGGAGCGCTTCGCTCGGCGAGGACGCGCTGGTCTTCGCCGCGATGTGGCTCGCGGTGTTCCACCCGTGGCTTTTCATCGGCGCCGCCGCCCTGTTCCTGCTGTTGCTCGCCTGGCTGCTGCCGAAGCTGTGGCGCGGAGTGCAGATGCTGTTCGCGCGCATTGCGCGCCTGTTCCGCTCCGGCGCGCCGCCGGCTCGCGGCTGAACGCGCGCCGCGACGCGCCCCCGTGCACGAAGGACTGCCGATGACCAGACCCCCGCTGAAGAACCGCCTGCGCGCGCGGCTGACGCGCCTGCTGTTCGATATCACGGTGTCCGTGATGTGGCTCGGTCGCCGGCCCGCCGTGGCCTCGGTACGCGATGCCACGATCGCCGGCCCCGGCGGAGCGCTGCGGCTGCGCATCTACGCCCCGCCCGGGGCCGGACCGTTCCCGGTGATGGTCTACCTGCACGGCGGCGGCTGGGTCATCGGCAGCCTGGCGGCCTACGACGGCCTAGCGCGCGATCTGTGTCACGACAACGGCTGCGTCGTCGTGGCCGTGGATTACCGGCTGGCGCCCGAGCATCGCTTTCCCGCCGCAACCGAGGACTGCCTCGCGGCGCTCGCCTGGGTGCACGCCAACTGTGCGGCCCTCGGCGGCGACCCGACCCGGGTCGTGCTCGCCGGGGACAGCGCGGGCGGGAACCTCGCCACCGTCACGGCCGCGCGCGCCCGCGACGCCGCGCTGCCGGTGGCGGCCCAGCTGCTGGTCTACCCGGTGACCGGCTATCACACCCCGCCGACGCCTTCCTATGCCGAGCCCGACAAGGGTCGCATGCTGACCCGCGCGCAGATGGTCTGGTTCTTCGAGCAGTACCTCGCCTCGCCCGCGGCGGCGGCCGATCCGCGCGCGTGCCCGCTGGCGAACGCGGATCTCGCCGGGCTGCCGCCGGCGCTGGTGATCACGGCCGGTCGCGATCCGCTGCGCGACGAGGGCGCGCAGTACGCGCGGGCGATGGCGGCGGCCGGCGTCGCCGTCGAGCACGTGCACTATGCCGACGAGCAGCACGGCTTCGTCGGCCTGTCGGGGCCGAGCCGCGCGCACCGGCGCGCGATGGCCGCGATTCACGACTGGCTGGCCCGCGTGCTGGCCTGAGAACCCACCGGGGCCGCGGGCGCATTACGTTTTCCTCAGGATGTCCCCTCCACGGCGCTTCGGCGCTATGCTTGCCCGCCACCACCAGCGTACCCGCAGGAGACCCGTTTCGTGGAGATCAAGACCGATGCGGCACGCCCGACCACGTCCACGCGCGACCGCGCGCGCCTGCAGCGCGACCTGGAGGCGTGGCTGAAGCGGAAGCTCGGCGCCGACGCGCGCCTCGGCGAGCTCGCCGCGCCGCAGGGCAACGGCATGTCCAGCGAGACGCTGCTCTTCGACGTGCAGTTCCGCGAGAACGGCGTCGAGCGCTCGCTGCGCTGCGTGGGCAGGCTGCCGCCGGACGCCGGCGCCGTCCCCGTGTTCCCGGAGTACGACCTGGAGAAGCAGTTCCGCGTGATGCAG
>CAYXJM010000619.1:0-1887 GCA_964465455.1 uncultured Klebsiella sp. | reverse complement strand
TCGCACCCTCCTGGGCCTTGGCCGGGAGGGGCAGCACACACAACGACAGCAGCAGAGCTGTCACCAATCGCGTCATAGCCTGGATCGTCTTCATCGGCATCCTCCGTCGGCACGGCGGCGCGCAGCGCGGCCTGCAACTCTTCCCGTGCGGGACGCATCCGGCCCGCCGAAACTTTCATACTTTCGCACGGATCGCCCGTGCACGCCATGCGTCACGTCAACGGTGCAACTCACAGCCCGCCGCCCCAGCGATACTGCCAGGCGACAGCGATCGCGTCGAAGTCGCCGCCCCTGTGCGTGCTGACGCCACTACTGGCGTGCAGCTTCAGCGAGTGTTGCCGGCCGAGCGGCCAGGCGAGCGTCGCGCCCAGGCGGCTGTTGCGCTGCAGGTCGTCGCCGCGCACGCCGTCCGTGGTGGTGCGCCCCCCGGTGTATCCGGCGGCATCCAGCGCGGCCCAGGCCCCGCCGCGGAAATTCCACACCACGTGCCCCTGCAGCGAGTAGACGGGTTCCTGCTCGCGCTTCACGTGGCCATAGAAGTCGTCGTTGTCGCCGAAGATCGCCGCCGCGCCGATCACCTCGAGGACCAGCGGACCCAAAGCCTTCGACGCGCCGATCTCCGGCTTGATCCACCAGCGGTTGGCACCCGGGTTCAGCAGCTTGTCGCCGTCCTGCTCGCCGAGCGGCGCTCCTATTCGCACCCCGACTCCGACGATCAGGTCCTGCCGGTACCCGGGCAGTTCCTCGAGCTCCAGTGCCGGTGCGCCGAAGAGGTTCAGCGAGAGCTTCGCCGAGGGATCGCCCCAGCCGCAGACGTCGCGTTCGAATTCCTGTCCCCGGTACAGCGTCGAACCGTCGAGGCAGGCGAAGGGCAAGACCACGTCGAGCTTTCCGGAGCGGCCGAACAGCGCGATCGCGTGCGCGTACGCGAGCGCCGGCAGCAGGCTCTCGACCTTCGCGTTCTCGAGTTGCGTCGCCGGGTCGGGAAGCACGTCGCCGTCGAGGTAGCCGAGTCCCACGACCAGGAAGTTCATCCCGACCGGTGTATTCACGTAGGAGCGCGGTTCGAGCTCCTGCGCCTGCGCCAGTGCGGCCAGCAGCAGGAGGCACGCCGCGGCAAGCGTTCTCATCCATGCTCCGTGGCTCAGCCGTCCGTGGGCACGAAGGCCGGCTGCAGCGACGAGGCGCTGCGACGCTGCCAGACATAGACCGGGATGCCCATCAGCAACAGCAGCAGGCCGTAGAGCACGGGCTCCGCGCCGCAGCCGTAGAGCGTGAATATCGAGAACACGAAGGCGACCAGCTCCACCACGCCGAGCCGCGGCACCGGTCCGCCGCCCGCGCGTTGCGCGGCCACAAGGCCGGTGGCGAGCGCGCAGAAGGCGTAAGGCACCACGGCGGCCATCGTGCTCAGGCCGACCACCAGCGAGTAGAAGGTCTTGAATCCCGCGCCGCCCTGGGCCTGCACCAGCGTCAGCACGGTGGCCAGGCTCGCGGAAACCACGATCCCGGCGGCTGGCACGCCGCGCCCGGAGAGGCGGCCGAACACCGGCGGGAACAGGCCGTCGCGGGCCGCTGCCATCGGTACCTGCCCCATCAGCAGCGTCCAGCCGTTCAACGCACCGATCGAGGAGAGGATCACGGCGATCGCCACGCCGATGGCCGCCCAGTCGCCCCACATGATCTGCGCGGCGTCGGCGAAGGGCGCGATCGATCCCGCGAGCTGTGCGTGCGGCACGACGCCGAGCACCACGACCGTGCCGAGCACGTAGAGCGTCGCCGCGATCGAGATGCCGAGGACCGTGGAGCGCGGGATGGTCCGCGCCGGATCACGCACGTCGCCGGCGGGCACCGTCGCGGACTCCATGCCCATGAAGGCGAACATCG
>CAYXJM010000618.1:0-1889 GCA_964465455.1 uncultured Klebsiella sp. | reverse complement strand
CGGTGGCCCTTGATCTCGGCCTCGTCGCGCATGCCGCCCAGGCTGAAGCGGTAGAACTCGCGCCCCAGCGCGTGCGCGATCGACTTGCCGATGGAGGTCTTGCCCACGCCCGGGGGACCCACCAGCAGGATGATCGAGCCGCTGATCTCGCCCTTGTACGCGCCGACCGCGATGAACTCGAGGATGCGGTCCTTCACGTCCTGCAGACCGTCGTGCTCGCGCTCGAGCACGCCGCGCGCGTGCGCGAGGTCGAGCTTGTCCTCGGAGTGCACGCCCCACGGCACCGAGGTGACCCAGTCGAGGTAGTTGCGCGTGACGCCGTACTCGGGCGAGCCGGTCTCGAGGATCGCGAGCTTGTCGAGCTCGTCGCGGATGCGCTCCATCGCGTACCCGGGCACCTTCAGGGTCGCGAGGCGCGCCTCGAACCGCTCGACGTCGGCGCTGCGGTCGTCCTTCGACAGGCCGAGTTCCTGCTTGATGACCTTCAGCTGCTCGCGCAGGAAGAACTCGCGCTGGCGCTCGTTGATGGTCTGGTTCACCTGCGTGCTGATGCGGTCCTGCAGCCGCGCGACCTCGATCTCCTTCTTCAGCAGCGGCAGCACCTTCTGCATGCGCTCGACCACCGGCAGCGTTTCCAGCACGTCCTGCAGCTCGCGGCCGCCGGCGCTGGTGAGCGTGGCGGCGAAATCCGTGAGCGGCGAGGGATCCTCGGGGCTGAAACGCATCAGGTAGTGCTTGAGGTCCTCGTTGTAGAGCGGGTTCAGCGGCACCAGCTCCTTGATGGCGCCGACCAGCGCCATCGCCCAGGCGCGCGACTCGTCGTTGCGCTCGAGCTCGTCGCGCGGATACTCGACCTGCACCACGTAGGGCGGCGTGCGGTTGATCCAGCGCTTGATGCGCGCCCGCCCCAGGCCCTGCGCGACGAACTGCAGGCGCTTGCCGTCGCCCGAGGCGTTCAGCAGGCGCACGGCGCAGCCGGTCAGCGGGACGTCCTCGGCCTTGATCGAGGCGACGTCGTCGGTGTCGACGAAGAACAGGCCCATCACCTTGTGGTCCGCCTGCGCGACGCGCTGCACCGTGTCGCCCCAGGCGCCGGCGTCGGCCATCATCGGCTGGATCTGCGCCGGCATGAACGGGCGCGTCGTGACCGGCATGAGGTAGAGGATCTCGGGCAGGGCCTGGGTCGGCAGCACGAGGTTCTTGCTGCCCGGGACGCTGGGAACGGCTTCCTTGTCGGACGTCGGCTGGTCGGTCATCAGGGTTCTCCGTTGGACTCATCCGGCATATGGGGCCTGGCGTAGACTAAATCAACCGTCCGCGGCACCGCGTGTTCGGCCGAAGGTTCGGCCGTAGGTTCGGCTTCAGCCGAACAGGGGATTCCACCGTCCGAATGAATTCGGACCCACGGGATGTGCCCGCTGCTTCGGCCGTGGGTTCGGCTTCAGCCGAACAAGGGCGCTACCCCGCCCGCATCAATCGAATGCGCGGACTGTGACCCGTGCAACAGGAGCGGAACATGGCGCACTACGTGATCACCGGCGGAACCGGATTCATCGGCCAGGCGCTGTGCCGGCGCCTGGCCGCGCGCGGCGAGGCGCTCACCGTGCTCACCCGCGACCCGGCGCAGGCGGCCCGCATGCTGCCCCCCGGCACGCGCACCGTGGCGCGCATCGCGGAGCTGCCGGCCGGAGAGCCCGTCGACGCGGTGATCAACCTCGCGGGCGAGCCGATCGCCTCCGGGCGCTGGAGTGCCGCGCGCAAGCGCCGGCTGGAGGAGAGCCGCATCGGGCTGACACAGGAACTGGTGCGCTGGATGGCGCGCGCGACGCCGCGCCTCCGCGTGCTGCTGAGCGCCTCGGCGATCGGTTTCTACGGCGACCAGGGCGACG
>CAYXJM010000617.1:0-1891 GCA_964465455.1 uncultured Klebsiella sp. | reverse complement strand
CGAGCGGCGTGCCCGGCACCCGCACCAGCAGGTTGATCGGCACGCTCTCGGGGTGCTCCGGCATCGTGGCCAGCGAGAGCAGCAGTCCCGCGCGGTCCTCGCGGCCCTCGCCCATGCCGACGATGCCGCCGCAGCAGACCTTCATGCCCGCCTCGCGCACGTTGGCCAGCGTGTCGAGCCGCTGCTGGAAGCAGCGCGTCGAGATGATCTCGGGATAGAACTCCGGCGAGGTGTCGATGTTGTGGTTGTAGTAGTCGAGACCGGCGTCGGCCAGCGCCTGCGCCTGGCCCGCGCTCAGCATGCCGAGCGTCATGCAGGTCTCCATGCCGAGGTCCTTGACGCCCTTGATCATGGCGGTCAGCAGCGGCAGGTCGCGGTCCTTGGGCGAGCGCCAGGCCGCGCCCATGCAGAAGCGCGAGGAGCCGGCCGCCCGCGCGGCGCGCGCGGATTCCAGCACCCGCTCGACCTCGAGCAGCTTCTCGGGCTCCAGCCCGGTGTCGTAGCGCGTGCTCTGCGGACAGTACTTGCAGTCCTCGGGGCAGGCGCCGGTCTTGATCGAGAGCAGCGTGCTGACCTGCACCTCGGTGGGGTCGAAATGGGCGCGGTGCACGCCGTGGGCGCGGAACAGCAGCTCGTTGAACGGCAGCGCGAACAGCGCCTCGACCTCGGCGCGCGTCCAGTCGGTGCGCACGGCGCCGGCGTTACTTGCATTGGGCATCTCAAACCCCGAAAGTGGCTCGAACAACGGGCTGGCAGTGTCCGGTCCGGTGCAAATCTTGTCAACCGGAACGGACGCCAATGGTTTACAAGTCCTTGCTGCGCGGGCTGCTGCCTGCGACCTGTGTGCTCTGTGGCGGAGCCGCGCGCGGATCGCTGGACCTGTGCGCGGACTGCGCCGCGGACCTCCCCGCCCTCGCCGATGCCTGTCCGCGCTGCGCGATGCCGCTGCCTGCAGGTCCGGGCGCGGCCTGCGGGCGCTGCCTGCAGCGGCTGCCCCGCTTCGGCGCCTGCGTCGCCGCGCTGCGCTACGAGTACCCGGTGCGCGAACTGCTGTCGCGCTTCAAGTTCCAGGGCGATCTCGCGGCCGGGCGCATGCTCGCCGGGCTGCTCGCCGAGCGCCTCGACGCGCTGCCGGCCGGGCGACGCGGCGGGATGCTGCTGGCGCCGGTGCCGCTGCACCCGGCGCGCCTGCGCGAGCGCGGCTTCAACCAGTCCGAACGCATCGCGCGCGTACTGGCCGCGCGTCTCAGGCTCGCGCTGTCGCACACCCTGCTGCGGCGCGTGCAGCGCACCGCCGACCAGAAGCAGCTGGACGCCGCCGCGCGCGGGCGCAACCTGCAGGGCGCCTTTCGCGCCGCGGATTGCGCCGGGCGGCGCATCGCGCTGGTCGACGACGTGATCACCACCGGCGCCACCGCCGAGGCGGCGACCACGGCGCTGCTCGCGGCCGGCGCGGCGGAGGTCGAGGTGTGGTGCCTGGCGCGGGCGCTGTGAGGGCCGGCCCTCAGAATTCGCGGGAATCGCCTATGCCTTCCACCGGCTCGCCGGCCGCCAGGCGGCGCTGGATGTCCGCGATGGCGGCGGCGTAGCCCGGCTCGTGCTCGACGAATTCGAGGTTGAAGCCCAGCACGTCCGCCGTGTTGTACTGCACCTGCTTCTCCACGCCGGCGAAGCCGACGCGCGAGATCTCCTGCAGCCCGCAGCGCGCCGCGTGCGCGGCCGCTTCCTCGATGTCCTCGACGCGGAACGAAATGAACGAAACGCAGGGGCCGCGTTTCTCCACCAGCCGCTTGATGGGGCTCTGCGGATCCTGCGATTCGAACACGTCCAGGAACGGCTGGCCGGCGTCGGCGCCGCGCAGCCGGACGGTGGCGTTGTCGGCCAGGATCGA
>CAYXJM010000616.1:0-1901 GCA_964465455.1 uncultured Klebsiella sp. | reverse complement strand
GCCTTCCACGAGGATCCGGTGCGGCCGCATTTCCACAACGCGCTCAGCATCTTCAACCGCAGCACCATCGACAACCCGGACGCGGTGTACTTCTACGCGCCGATCGACGGCAGCAGGAGCTACCTGCTGCGCGGCGAGCCGGGCGATGCGCGCCACTGGCGCGGCGAGCCGCCGGCGCCGACCGGGCGCAAGGCGCCGCACTACCTGATCTTCGAGGCGAGCACCGGGGGCCTCTCGGGCGACACCGGGGATCTCTCGGAGCTGCGGCCGGGCATGAAGCTGCAGACCGGCCGGCTCGACTGCTCGCGCATCGAGGTGAATCCCGACGGCAGCTTCGAGATCCTGTTCGCCCCGGAGCGCCCGGCGGGCCACACCGGCAACTACGTCTGCACGCTGAAGGTCGAGCAGCGTCCGCACCCGGCCGATCCCACGCTGCCGCCCGAGCGCTACGCGAGCTACATCTCGGGCCGCCAGCTGTTCTACGACTGGGAGCGCGAGGACGCGATCCACTTCGAGATGACGCAGCTCGGCGCCGAGGGCAGTCATCCCGCGCCCTACACGCCGGCCGGGGCCGCCGCCGACATCCGCCGCTTCGGCCAGCTGGTGAAGGGACAGATGCACTTCTGGAACGCGTTCTGGACCATCCCGATGGGCGTCTACGGCGAGCGCAAGGGCTCCATTCCCGGCATCGCGATGCCGCGCAACGCCTTCAACCGCATCAACGCGGCCTCGGGCGCGACCGGCGGCGGCATGAGCACCAACCTCTATGCCGGCGGCGTGTTCGACCTCGGCCCGGAGGAGGCGCTCGTGATCGAGAACCGCATCAAGGTGCCGCCGCGCTACATCGGCTTCCAGCTCGGCAACCTGTGGGGCGAATCGCTGGAGTACGCGAGCCAGATCAGCTCGCTGAACGGCTGGCAGAGCCGCGTCGATCCCGACGGCGTGATCCGCCTCGTGGTGGCGCACCGCGACCCGGGCGTGCCGAACTGGCTCGACACCACCGGACACGAGCAGGGCTTCCTGTCGCCGCGCTGGGCTTACAGCGAGAAGCCGCCCGAGGACCAGTGGCCGGAGATCACGGCAAGGAAAGTCGCCTTTGCGGACATCCGCGCCCACCTGCACCCGTCGACGCCCACGGTGAGCCCGGCCGAGCGCCGGCAGGAAATCGTCAGGCGCCAGCGCCACGTCGCGAAGCGCTACCGCGTGTTCTAGCGCCGGGTGCATAATCCCGCGGGCCGAAACCAGAACAGGAGCAAGCCCATGCTCGAGCTCACGATCAACGGCCGCGCGCACCGCGTCGATGCCGCGCCCGACACGCCCCTGCTGTGGATCCTGCGCGATCACCTCGACATGCCCGGCACGAAGTACGGCTGCGGCGTGGCGCTCTGCGGCGCCTGCACCGTGCACGTCGACGGCAAGCCGGTGCGCGCGTGCGCGATGCCGGCATCCGACGCCGCCGGCAAGGCGATCACCACGATCGAGGGGCTAGACGGCAAGGTCGCCGAGGCCGTGCAGCGGGCGTGGGAAACCCTCGACGTGCCGCAGTGCGGCTATTGCCAGTCCGGCCAGATCATGTCGGCCACCGCGCTGCTCGCGAAGAATCCGAAGCCCGACGACGCCGCGATCACCGCGGCGATGGACGGGAACATCTGCCGCTGCGGCACCTACTCGCGCATCCGGCAGGCCATCAAGGACGCCGCCAGGGCGCTGGAGGGCTGAGCCATGGAACGTCGCCAATTCCTCAAGCTGGGCGCCACCGCCGCCGGCGGCATGATCCTCGGCCTGCACCTGCCCGACAGCCGCGCCGCGGGCGTGGCCACGGAACCGGTGCAGATGAACGCCTGGATCCGCATCGATCCCGACAACCGCATCACGTTCATCTGCCACCGCAACGAGATGGG
>CAYXJM010000615.1:0-1903 GCA_964465455.1 uncultured Klebsiella sp. | reverse complement strand
CGCGGATCCGCGCCGAGGCGCCGCCGCTCGCGCGCATCGCCGCGCTGGAGCGCCACGCTCTGGCGCTGCCCGCGCCCGCGGGCGAATTCGGCATCGCCGCGAGCGCCGCCGGCGGCGTGCAGACCGCGGTGGCGCCGGATGCGGCCACCTGTCGCGCCTGTGCCGCGGAGACGGCGGACCCGCGCGCGCGGCGCTACCGCTACCCCTTCACCAACTGCACGGACTGCGGCCCGCGGCTGTCGATCGTCCGGGCCATTCCGTGGGACCGCGCCAACACCAGCATGGCCGCGTTCGCGATGTGCCCGGCGTGCCGCGCCGAGTACCGCGACACCGCGGACCGCCGCTTCCACGCCGAGCCCATCGCCTGCCCCGCCTGCGGGCCGCGGGCCTGGCTCGCCGATGCCGCGGGCCGCGTCCACGACCCCGCCGCGCTCGGGGCCGCCGACGCACTCGCCGCCGCGAGCGCGCTGCTGGCGCAAGGCCGCATCGTGGCCGTCAAGGGCGTCGGCGGCTTTCACCTCGCCTGCGATGCGCGCGACGAGGCCGCGGTCGCGGAACTGCGCCGGCGCAAGCGCCGTCCCGCCAAGCCCCTCGCGCTGATGGCGCGCGATCTCGCGGCGATCGGCCGCTACGCGCGGCTCGGCGCGGCGGAGGCCGCGTGCCTGGCCTCGCCCGCCACGCCGATCGTGCTGCTCGAGGCGCTGCCCGGGCACGGGCTCGCCCCCTCGATCGCGCCCGGGCAGGGCACGCTCGGCTTCATGCTGCCGGGCACCCCGCTGCACCAGCTGCTGCTCGCCGGGTGCGACGCTCCGCTCGTGATGACCAGCGGCAACAACACCGGGGAGCCGCCCTGCATCGGCAACGACGAGGCCCTCCGGCGGCTGGCCGGCATCGCCGACATCTGGCTGCTGCACGACCGCGAGATCCTGAACCGGCAGGACGATTCGGTGCTGCGCGTCGCCGACGGCGCGCCGCGGCTGCTGCGCCGGGCGCGCGGCCACGCGCCGGCGCCGCTCGCGCTGCACCCGGACTTCGGCGCGTCACCCGAGCTGCTCGCGCTGGGTGGCGAGCTGAAGAGCACGCTGTGCCTGCTGCGCGCCGGGCAGGCCGTGCCCTCGCAGCACCTCGGCGACCTCGGGGACGCGGCGAGCAGCGAGGAATTCGAGCACACCGTCGCGCTCTACCTGGACATCTTCCGCCTGCGCCCGCGGCTGCTGGTCGCCGACGCGCACCCGGACTACCGCGCGCGCCGCTTCGCCGAGGCGTGGTCCGCGCACGCGGGCATACCGCTGCTGACAGCACAGCATCACCACGCGCACCTCGCTAGCGCGCTGGCGGAAAACGGCCGCGGGCCCGAGGCGCCCCCGGTGCTCGGCGTGGTGCTGGACGGGCTCGGCTACGGCGCGGACGGCACGCTGTGGGGCGGCGAGTTCCTGCTCGCCGACTATCGCGACTGCCGCCGTCTCGCACACCTCGCTCCCACCGCGATGCCGGGCGGCACGCGAGCGATCCTCGAGCCGTGGCGCAACGCCTGGGCGCAGCTCGAGCGCACGATGGGCACCGAGGCCTTCCTCGCGCGCTGGGGCGACCTCGAGTTCGCGCGCTGGCTCGCGGCGCGGCCGGTCGCGACGCTGCAGGCAATGCTGCGCCAGGGGCTGAATTGCCCGACGAGCAGCTCCTGCGGACGGCTGTTCGACGCCGTCGCCGCCGTGCTCGGCATCTGCCGCGAGCGCGTCGGCTACGAGGGGCAGGCGGCGATCGAGCTCGAGGCGCTCGCCGCCACGGCGCCCGGCGACAGCGGCGGCTACGCCTTCGCGAGCACGGCGGGGCCGGGCGCCGGCGTGCTCGATCCGGCGCCGCTGTGGGAGCAGCTGTGGACGGACCTGCGCCGCGGCATCGCGCC
>CAYXJM010000614.1:0-1903 GCA_964465455.1 uncultured Klebsiella sp. | reverse complement strand
TGATGACCCAGCCGTCGCCGTCGGGCACCGCGGAGGTCTTCAGCGACGCGAGGTCGGTGCCGGCGCCCGGCTCGGAATAGCCGATCGCGATGCACAGGTCGCCCGAGAGGATCTTCGGCACGATCTCCTTGCGGTGGTACTCGTTGCCGTGCTCCGCGAGCGTCGGGCCGATCGACTCCGAGGTCAGGAACGGGAACGGGAAGCCCGAGCGCATCACCTCCTCGACGAAGATGAACTGCTCGAGCGGCGTCATGCCGCGACCGCCCAGCTCCTTCGGCCAGCCCAGCCCGATCCAGCCGTCGCGGCCCATCTGGCGCATCGCGGCCTTCCACAGCGGGCCCCCGCCCTCCCCGGGGCTCAACTCCAGTTCGGCATCGAGCTCGGGCGTGATCAACGCCTTGAAGTAGGCGCGCAACTCCTTGCGCAGGGCCTCCTGCTCGGGGGTGAATTCGATCTTCATCCGCCTCTCTCCTCCAGCCGCGTGCCGCGTCGCATCGACGCCCCATCGTGCCGCATGTTGCGGCGAACCGTTATACGTCGGCAATCGTCAAAAAGCATCAGCCGGCGCTGACCAAAGCGCTCAGCCGCCGCCCGTTCCGGTTGCCGCCCCGGGCCCGCGGCCTGTATCCTTGCGCCCCGTCCCGGCACCGCCATCCGGCGCGCGCCTTCCCCATCAGCACAGCAGCCGGCCGGCACGCGCCGCGCTGCCGCCGCGGAGAAACTGGCATGACTGCAAAACCGAAGGTCGCGGCCCTCGAGGGCTGGTTCACGCTCGACGCACAGGCGCCGCGGCTGCTCGGCTCGCGCTGCAAGGCCTGCGGCACCGTGTACTTCCCGAAGCAGACCAGCTTCTGCCGCAACCCGGCCTGCGAGGGCACGGAGTTCGAGGAGGCGCCGTTGTCGCGCCGCGGCCGGGTGTGGTCCTGCACCAACGCGGCCTACCAGCCGCCGGAGCCCTTCGTCCCGACCAGCGATCCCTTCGAGCCGTTCACGATCGCCGCCGTGGAGCTCGAGGCCGAGCGCATGGTGGTGCTCGGCCAGGTCGTGAAGGGCGTGGACGTGACCGACCTCAAGGTCGGGCAGGAAATGGAGCTGGTGCTGGACACGCTCTACACCGACGCCGAGTCGGAGAAGCTGATCTGGAAATGGAAACCCGTAGCCTGAGGAGAGGGCCGTCATGAGCAAGGAAATCGCCATTCTCGGCGTCGGCATGCACCCCTGGGGCAAGTGGGGCAGGAACTTCGTCGAATACGGCGTGCACGCGGCACGCGCCGCGATCGCCGATGCCGGCGTGCGCTGGCAGGACATCCGCTTCGTCTCGGGCGCGGCCACGATGCGCTGCGGCTACCCGGGCTACGTCGCCGGCGCCACCTTCGCGCAGGCGCTCGGCTGGCAGGGCGCCGAGGTGAACACCTCCTACGCCGCCTGTGCCTCGGGCTCGCAGGCGCTCGCCGCCGCGCGCGCCAAGATCCTGGCCGGCGAATGCGAGGTCGCGCTGGTGGTCGGCGCCGACACCACGCCGAAGGGCTTCCTCGCGCCGGCCAAGGGCTACCGCCCCGACGACCCGGACTGGGTGCGATTCCTGATCGGCATCACCAACCCGAGCTACTTCGCGCTCTATGCGCGCCGGCGCATGGACCTCTACGGCGACACCGAGGACGACTTCGGCCTGGTGAAGATCAAGAACAGCGAGCACGGCTTCACGAACCCCAACGCGCGCTACCGCAAGAAGTTCACCATGGCCGACGTGCACGCCTCGCCGATGGTGGCACACCCGCTGCGGCTGCTGCAGATCTGCGCGACCTCCGACGGCGGCGCGGCGCTGGTGGTCTCCAGCATCGACTACGCGCGGCGCATCGGCCGCGGCGACGCGGTGCGCGTCGCCGCGATCTCGACCGTGACG
>CAYXJM010000613.1:0-1907 GCA_964465455.1 uncultured Klebsiella sp. | reverse complement strand
CCCTGTTCCGCTCGACCGCGGAAGGCGAGACCGGCCACGCCCACGGCCACCTGGAGTATCTGGAGAAGTGCGGCGACCCGGCCACCGGCCTGCCCTTCGGCGCCACTGCCGACAACCTGAAGTCCGCCGTCGCCGGCGAGACCCACGAGTACACCGACATGTACCCGGGCATGGCCAAGGACGCGCGTTCCGAGGGCTTCGACGAGATCGCCGACTGGTTCGAGACCCTGGCCAAGGCCGAGCGCTCGCACGCCAACCGCTACCAGAAGGCCCTGAACGAACTGGGCTGAGCAGGACAAGCCGGCCATCGCGAATCCGTGATGGCCGGCTTTTTTATGGAACAAGGGAGAACAACATGGCACGCGAAGGCAATCTCGAAGCTCCGACCCGACATGCGCTCGACTGGCTGAACCCGGAGTTCTACGACGAGGAGAAGCTGAACCACGAGCTGGAGCGCGTCTTCGACATCTGCCACGGCTGCCGCCGCTGCATCAGCCTGTGCCAGTCCTTTCCGACGCTGTTCGACCTGGTCGATGAATCCCCGACGCTGGAAGTGGATGGCGTCAAGAAGGAGGATTACTGGAAGGTCGTCGAGCACTGCTACCTCTGCGACCTGTGCTACATGACGAAGTGTCCCTACGTTCCGCCGCACGAATGGAACCTGGACTTCCCCCATCTCATGCTGCGCGCCAAGGCGGTGCATTTCAGGAAGGGCACCACCAAACTGCGCGACAAGGTGCTGACCAGCACCGATGCCGTCGGCAGGCTCGCCGGCATCCCGGTCGTCGCCCAGACGGTGAATGCCATCAACAAGATCGGCGCGGCCCGCAAGGCGCTGGAGGCCCTCGCCGGCATCCATGCCGACGCCTGGGTGCCGGAATATTCCAGCCGGCCGCTGCGCAGCCGGTTGCAGCAGTTGCCCCTCGACACCCCGGGCGACGCCGCCGGCCCCACCCAGGGCAAGGTGGCCCTCTTCGCCACCTGCTACATGAACCGCAACGAACCCGGCCCCGGCGAGGACCTCGCCGCCGTCTTCAATCACAACGGCATCCCGGTCACGCTGGCGGAGAAGGAGCGCTGCTGCGGCATGCCGAAGCTGGAGCTGGGCGACCTCGAGTCGGTGAAGGCGGCCAAGGAAGTGAACATCCCGCAACTGGCGAAGCTGGTCGACGCCGGCTGGGACCTCACCGCGCTGGTGCCCTCCTGCGTGCTGATGTTCAAGCAGGAACTGCCGCTGATGTTCCCGGACGACGCCGACGTGCAACTGGTCAAGGCAAACATCTTCGATCCCTTCGAGTACCTGGTGCACCGCCACAAGGCCGGGCTGCTGAACACGGACTTCCCGGTCAGCCTCGGCAAGGTTGCCTACCAGGTCGCGTGCCACCAGCGCGTGCAGAACATCGGCCTGAAGACCCGGGACGTGCTGGCACTGATTCCCGGCACCGAGGTCAAGGCCATCGAGCGCTGCTCGGGCCACGACGGCACCTACGCGGTGCGCAAGGAAACCTTCGAGCGCGCGATGAAGATCGTCAAGCCGGTGGTGAACCAGGTGAAGCAGTTCGATCCGGCCGCCTACACCAGCGACTGCCCGATGGCTGGCTCGCACATCGCGCACGGCCTCGGCGACGACAGGGAACCGCTGCACCCGCTGTCGCTGCTGCGCAAGGCCTATGGTATTTGAGGAGAGCACATGGCTTCGGCATTGACCCTGCAGGACCTGCCCGCGCTGGCGGATTACACGCGCGAGCGCGAGCATTTTCGCGCCGAGGTGCTGGGCGCCAAGAAAGCACGCTACGTGCCGATCGGCGAGAACGTATCGCTGCTGTTCGAGAGCCGCCTCACGGTGCTCTACCAGGTCATGGAGATGCTGCGCATCGAGAAGACCACGGACCCGGACGGCATCCAGT
>CAYXJM010000612.1:0-1909 GCA_964465455.1 uncultured Klebsiella sp. | reverse complement strand
CGGCCAGCGCATCCAGGGGATTCCTGCTCAGCATCTGCACGTCAGTACCACCTCGTCATGTGGGGCCTTTGCCCCGTTCCCCGGCCCGCTGCAGCAAGCGCGTGGTGTGGGCTCCGGCAGCATTCTCTGCGCTTTGGCATACGGCCACAAGGTCGGCCAGGTCTTCGGGCTGGTCGATGTCCCGGCCGAGGCCCGCCTCGCGGTGCTCCGCCCAGTGCACCCCCGCCGCGCGCGCCGCCTCGCGGTGGCGGACGCGGCTGGCGGCGCCGAAGCGGTAGGGCAGCGCGTCCGGCGGCGTGCTCAGCAGGCAGTTGCTGCCCTCGCCGGCGCGGTCGGTGACCAGGGTCGCGAGCGGCGCGCCGTGCGCGGCGAGCGCGGCCATGTGCGCCGCGATCAGGCCGCGCAGTTCCGCGGCGCGCGACAGCGGCAGGTCGGCGTGCATCACCAGCAGGTGCCCGGCACCCTGCGCGCAGGCGTGGCGCATCGCCTCGGCGAGCGCCGCGTTCAGCGGGTCGGCAGCGGCCGGGCCGGGGCGGAACAGCGTGACGCCGTACTCGGCCGCGAGCGCGGCCACGTCCGCGTCGTCGGACACCAGCACGATGCGCCGCGATGCCACCGGCACCGCCTGCAGCGCCTCGATCACGTCGCGGGCCATCGCCTCGACGAGCTCGCGCCGCTCGAGCGCCGCGAGCGCGCCGGACAGGCGCTCCTTGGCGCGTCCGAGGTTCTTCAGCGGTACCAGCACCCACAGCGCGGGCGGGATCATGCGACCAGGGCGTCCAGCAGCCCGAGCACGTCCGCGGCGAGCCGCCGCTTGCTGTCGGCGTCGGTCATCACGGTGTCGGTCACCAGCACGCGCATGCCCAGCGCGCCGATCGCCGCGGCCTGGTCCTCGTCCGCGCGGTCGATCACGAAGGCCCGGGCCAGCCCGCGGTAGTGGCGCGCCACCTCGAGCGCCGAGACCGGCAGCCCGAGCTCGGCCATCATCTTCGCCGCCGGCCCCTTGATCGCGCGCCCGCCCACGATCGGCGACACGGCGACCACCGGCAGCCTCGCGAGGTGCTCGCGCAGGCCCGGCACGGCCAGCACGGGGTCGACGCTGAGGTACGGGTTCGAGGGGCAGATCACCGCGACCGGCCGCGGTGCGGCATCCAGCCAGCGCGCGAGCGCCGGCGGCGGCGCGGCGTCGGCCGCGTGCGCGAAGCGCACGCCGCGCACCACCGGCTCGCAGCGCTCGCGCACGAAATACTCCTGGAAGGCGAAGCTGCCGCGATCGGTGTCGACCAGCGTGCGCACGGGGGCGTCGCTCATCGGCACGACCGGGTGACGCACGCCGAGCGCCGCGGCGAGGCGCGCCGTCACCTCGCCGAGCGTGAGCCCCAAGCGCAGCAGCGCGCTGCGCTGCAGGTGCGTGGCGAGATCGCGGTCACCGAGGCGGAACCAGTCCGGCCCGCCCAGCGCGCCCAGCGCGTCCAGGCACTGCCAGGTCTCGCCCGCGAGCCCCCAGCCGCGCGCCGGATCGGCCACGCCCGCCAGCGTGTACACCAGCGTGTCGATGTCCGGGCAGATCTGCAGCCCGAGGTGCTCGAAGTCATCGCCGGTGTTGGCGACGATCATCAGATGCTCCGGATCGAGCAGCTCGGCGAGGCCGAAGGCCAGCTTGGCGCCGCCCACGCCGCCGGAGATCGCGAGGAGCCGGTGCGCGCCGCTCACTGGCGGAACAGGTCGCGCTCGCGCGCGCGCAGCAGGGCGCCCATGCCCTCGTCGGAGGGCTCGAGCCGCGCCCCGCGCACCAGCACGGCCGGGATGCCCTCGTCGGCCTGCCCCATCACGAAGGAAGCAGCCGCGGCGAGCTCGTCGGCCACGGCGATCTCGGTGATCTCGAGCTTGCGCCCGAACAGGTCCGGCG
>CAYXJM010000611.1:0-1915 GCA_964465455.1 uncultured Klebsiella sp. | reverse complement strand
GCCGGTTCTGCCGGCTGTGTACTGGCCAACCGTCTCTCTGCCGATCCGCGCCATCGCGTGCTGCTCCTCGAGGCCGGAGGCAGGGACAGGAGCCCGCTGATCCATGTGCCGGGAGGGTTTTTCGCGCTTCTCTTCAGCAGCAAGTACACCTGGCGCTACCAGACCGCTCCGCAGGAGCATCTGGATGGTCGTGTGCTGGGCGATGCGCGCGGCAAGGTGCTGGGTGGCAGCAGTTCGATCAACGGCATGTGCTACAGCCGCGGTGCGCCCGAAATCCTCGACGGCTGGGCGGCGGCCGGCAACCGGGGCTGGTCCTACCAGGAAATGCTTCCCTACTATCGCCGTGCCGAGGGAAATCTGCATGGCGCGGACGCCTTCCATGGCGGTGACGGTCCGCTGCGCGTCACCCGTGCCGGAATGAGCAACCCGGCGACCCGTGCCTGGGTTGCTGCCGCGAAGGCTGCGGGCTACCCCTACAACGACGACCACAATGGTGCTCGCTCCGAGGGCTTCGGCCCTGGCGAACACACCATCTACAAGGGGCGGCGCATGAGCACGGCGGTCGCCTATCTGCGCCCGGCAGAGAAGCGCCGCAACCTCGAGGTGGTGACCGGTGCCCAAGCAACCCGCATCCTGTTCGAAGGCCGGCGCGCTGCGGGCGTGGAGTATCGCGTCGGACAGCAGATCCGGCGTGCCAGTGCCCGCCTCGAAGTGATCAGCAGCGCGGGCACCTTCCAGTCAGCCCAACTGCTGCTGGTCTCCGGTATCGGTGATGCCGAACACCTGCAGGCCGCAGGCGTCACGCCGCTGCACGATCTGAAGGGTGTGGGGTTGAATCTCCACGACCACGTCGGCACATCCGTTTCCATGCGTTGTCCGCAACCGATCACGTACTACCGGTATTTCCGCAATCCGCTGGCGATGCTGGCAGCGGGGTTCGCCTATCTGTTTGCCCGCAAGGGACCCCTTGGCCGCAACAGCATCGACGCCGTTGCTTATCTGCGCTCGGGTGCCCCCGGTCATGAGGAACTCGACCTGAAGTTCTACTTCGTGCCTGCGATGCTCGTGCAGGATCCGGCGCTCAGGAACGGGCACGGGGTCAGCACCCTCGTCATACTCACGCGCCCCGAGAGCCGTGGGCGGCTCAGCCTGCGCTCGGCCGATCCACTGGCGCCGCCGCTCATCGATACCAACTACTTCAGCAGCCCGCGCGATATCGAGGCGCTGCGCCGTGGAATCCGCATTTCACGGCGTATCCTTGGCGGCGATGCCTACCAGCCTTTTCGTGGTGAGGAGGTGGTGCCTGGTGCCGGTATCGAGACCGATGCGGAAGTCGACGCATTCCTGCGTCGCACGGTCGAGGTCAACTACGAAGCCGTCGGTACCTGCCGCATGGGGAACGATCCGCTTGCCGTGGTAAATGACCGCCTCGAAGTACACGGGGTGAGCGGGCTGCGTGTGGTCGACGGCGCCGTGATGCCGCGCATCACCACGGGTGATCCGAACGCGACCATCATCGCCATCGCCGAGAAGGCCGCCGACATGATCCTCGAGACGGCCGCTGCCGGCACGCCAGGCCAGCGCTAGCACGCAGACCAGATTCATCCCGGGATCGAATCCGGCCCGATGGGCGATGCGGGGGTGCACGTCACGAGCCGGGGAATGGCCGACATGGACCAGATGCTGGAGCTCGTGAACGCACCGGCAAGCTGGGCGGCAGCCGGCACCGGCAGGGGTCAGCGCGCGCCGGCGGCCTCCACCAGCCGCGCGATGCCGCGCTGGACCGGCAACTTCACCTGGACGAAGATCGGGGAGCGGAACAGATTGCGCCATTGCAGCACGTTGCCCCTGAGCCACGCGAAGGACAGATCCGGATCGACGAAGGCGTAGGCGTCGACGACGTCCGCTTCGCGCG
>CAYXJM010000610.1:0-1916 GCA_964465455.1 uncultured Klebsiella sp. | reverse complement strand
CACCATGTCCTTCTTGCGGTCGACGATCTTCAGGTAGCCCTCGGGCGTCACCACCGCGACGTCGCCGGTGTGCAGCCAACCCTCGGGCGAGAGCACCCTGGCCGTCTCCTCGGCGTTGTTCCAGTACCCGAGCATCACCTGCGGCCCGCGCACCAGGAGCTCGCCGGGCTCGCCGGCCTGCACCTCCCGTCCGTCGTCGTCGACGATGCGCACCTCGGTCGAGGGCACCGCGACGCCGATGGTGCCGAGACGGTTCGCGTTGACCGGATTCACCGAGATCACGGGCGAGGTCTCGCTCATGCCGTAGCCCTCGACGATCTCGACGCCGGTCACTTCCTGCCAGCGCCGCGCTGCCGCCATCGTCAGCGCCATGCCGCCGGACATCGTCACCTTGAGCCGCGAGAAGTCGATGGCGCGGAACTCCGCGTCGTTGCACAGCGCCACGAACAGCGTGTTCAGCCCCGCGAAACCGGTGCAGCGCGACTCGCGGAACGCGCTCACCAGGCTCCTCAGGTCGCGCGGATTGGGCACCAGCACGGTGTGGCCGCCGCGGGCCAGCATCCCGAGGCAGGCGTTGAAGGCATAGATATGGTAGAGCGGCAGCGGCAGCAGCAGCGTCTCCTCGCCCTCGCGGAAATCGTAGGTCGAGAACAGCACGCCGGCCTGCTGCACGTTCGCGACGATGTTGCCGTGCGAAAGCATCGCACCCTTCGAGACGCCGGTGGTGCCGCCCGTGTACTGCAGCACCGCGACGTCTTCCGGCGCCGGCCTCGCCTCGCGGTGCGCCTGGCGCGCGCCCAGCGCCAGCGCGCGGCGCAGGCCCAGCGCAGCGGGAATGTGGTAGGGCGGCACCATCTTCTTGACGTAACGTGCCCCGGCGTTGATCAGCAGGCGGCGCGGGAAGGGGTGCAGGTCCGCGAGTTCCGTGACCACGACGTGGCGGATGGCGGTGTGCGCGAGTACGGGCGCAGCGTTCGCCGCCATGTTCGCGAGCAGCACCAGCGCCTTCGCGCCCGAGTCCTTGAACTGGTGTTCCATCTCGCGCGCGGTGTAGAGCGGGTTCGTGTTCACCACGATGAGCCCGGCGCGCAGCGCCCCGAGACACACCACCGGGTACTGCACCAGGTTCGGCATCTGGATCGCGATACGGTCACCGGGCACGAGGTCCGTGTGGTGCTGCAGCCAGGACGCGAAGGCGGCCGTCAGCCGGTCGAGCTCGCGGTAGCTCAGCGTGTGCCCGAGGCTCGTCAGCGCCGGCTTGTCGGCGTAGCGCGCGGCGGCCGCGGCGAGCAGCGCCGGCACGCCGTCGTGTTCCAGCAGGCCGACTTCCTGCGGCATCCCCGCGGCGGCCCGCGCCTGCGCGATCAGTTCCATTGCCTGCATAGCCGTTCTGCGCCCCCGGCGGCTGAGAGATGCCCACGGCGACGACTGTAGCGAAGATGCTTCGCCGGTGGCAATCGCGGGAAGGCGCTGCAATAATCCGCGCCTCCCCGAAACCGACCCGGAGCCGAGCCGATGACGATGCTGGAAAACTTCACGTTCGAGGAAATCGCCGTCGGCCAGCAGGCGCGCTACGCGCGCACGGTCGGCGAGGACGACCTGCTGCTGTTCGCCGCCGTTTCGGGCGACGTCAATCCGGTGCATCTCGACGAGGAGTTCGCGGCAGGCACCCAGTTCAAGGGGCGCATCGCGCACGGCATGTACACGGGCGGGCTGATCTCCGCCGCGATCGCGATGACCCTGCCGGGGCCGGGCACGATCTACCTCGGCCAGGACCTGCGCTTCGAGCGCCCGGTGCGCGTCGGCGACACGATCACGGTCGAGCTCGAGGTGCTCGAGAAGAGCGCGGAAAAGAACCTGGTGAAGCTGCAGACCGTGGCCCGCAACCAGAACGGCAAGGTGGTGGTGAGCGGCAC
>CAYXJM010000609.1:0-1916 GCA_964465455.1 uncultured Klebsiella sp. | reverse complement strand
TCGCCGGAATACGCGCGCGCCGAGCGCGACCTGCTGTGGCCGAAGATCTGGCAGATGGCGGGCCGTCTCGAGGACATCCCCGAGGTCGGCGATTTCATCACCTACAACATCCTGGACGAATCGATCGTCATCGTGCGCACGGCGCCCGATGCGATCAGGGCCTACTTCAACGTCTGCCCGCACCGCGGCCGGCAACTCGTGAACACGCCGGACAACGTGAACTGCGTGCGGGGAAACAGGAAGAAGTTCGTCTGCGGCTTCCATGGCTGGACTTTCAATCTCGAGGGCGAGAACACCTACATTCTCGACAAGGAGGACTGGAAGGGCGCCCTGACCCCGGAGCGCACCTGTCTTTCCGAGCTCAAGGTCGACACCTGGGGCGGCTGGATCTACATCAACATGGATCCCGACTGCGGGTCCCTGCGCGATTTCCTCGAGCCCGCGGCCGGCATTCTCGACCCCTTCCAGTTCGAGAAGATGCGCTACAAGTGGCGCCAGTGGGCTATCTACCCCTGCAACTGGAAGACGGCGATCGAAGCCTTCATGGAGCCGTACCACGTCGCGGGCACGCACACGCAGCTGCTGAAGTACGGCGAGTACTACGCCTACAGCAAGCCTTACGGCCTGCACGGCGTCAGCGGCTTCGACGAGCGCGATCCCGCGCGCAAGAACAGCCAGAGCACCTCGGTCACCCGGGTGGGCAAGGGCGGGGATCCGCGCGTGTCGACCTACGAGCTGATTCGCGAGAACTACGAAACGGTGAATTACTCCTGCGCCACGGACACCCTGGTGAACGCGGCCAGGCGGCTCGTGGACGAGTTGCCCGAGGGGACTCCCGGGGACAAGGTGATCGCCCACATGATGGCGTCGGCCAAGGCCGACGACGCGGCCCGCGGCGTGATCTGGCCGGAAATCACGCCGGAGCAGATGAAGGAGGCGGGACTCGCATGGAGCCTGTTCCCGAACCAGACGATCCTGCAGGGGGTGACGTTCGCGCTGTGCTACCGCGTGCGCCCGTACGGGGACGACCCGAACAAGTGCATCTTCGAGTCGTACGCGCTGGAGCGCTACCCGGAGGGCCAGGAACCGAAAACCGAGTGGGTCCAGGCGGAGCCGACGGCGGAGAAATGGGGCTCGGTGCTGGCGCAGGACTTCTCGAACATGGAGTGGGTGCAGAAGGGCATGAAGTCCCGCGGCTTCCGCGGCACCCTGCCCAATCCGCACCAGGAGCAGAAGGTCACCAACTTCCATCGCCACCTGGCGAGGTACATGGGCATCGGGGCGCCGCGCCTGCTCGGGAAGTGAAGGTCGGCTCGCGCTCCGGGCGAGCCGGCGGCAGCTATCGCGTAATCACAACAGATGGATGGTCGAGTCATGCGTGAATATCTGAAGTTCTACATCGATGGGCAGTGGGTGGCGCCGGTCGAACCCGGGACGGTGGTGGAGGCCATCAACCCCGCGACGGAGGAGGTGTCGGGCAGGATCGCGCTCGGCTCGGCGGCCGACGTCGACAGGGCGGTGGCGGCTGCCCGCAGGGCCTTTGCCACGTGGTCACGGACCACCCGCGAAGAACGTCTCGAGGTGCTGGAGCGCATACTGGCCGAGTACCAGAAGCGCGTCGGCGACCTGGCCGCGGCGATCACCGAGGAAATGGGCGCGCCGAAGGCGCTGGCCAACGGTTTCCAGGTCGGGCTCGGTACCGGTCACCTGACGACGGCCATCGAAGTGCTCAGGAATTTCCACTTCGAGGAACAGCGTGGCGCGACGCGGATCGTGAAGGAGCCGATCGGCGTCTGCGGCATGATCACGCCGTGGAACTGGCCCGTGAACCAGGTGACCGTGAAGGTGTTCCCGGCGCTGGCGACCGGCTGCACGATGGTGGTCAAGCCCTCCCAGGAATCGCACTTCTCGGCCTG
>CAYXJM010000608.1:0-1924 GCA_964465455.1 uncultured Klebsiella sp. | reverse complement strand
CGCCGCGCATGCCGAAGGGCGCCGATTTCAGCTGGATGGCGCGCTGCAGCTCGCTGAACGGGCCGCGGGGGCCGGAAGTCGTGGCCGGCGTGATCGCGATGCTCGCCTCCGAGGACGGCGCGCACATCAACGGCGAGGACATCCGCGTCGACGGCGCGACGCTGTCCTGAGGCGCCGGGCCGTGCGGCTCGCGTTCAGCGCCAGCGGGGAGTCGCCGTGGATCGCGCGCCTGGGCCCCCGGCGGTGAGTGCGCTGCTCGACGGGCTGCGCGAGGCACGGGCCTTCCCTCATCCGGTGGGAGCGGTGCGCGTCGTCGAGACCCACATCTCCTGGGTCCTGCTGACCGGGGATTTCGCCTACAAGATCAAGAAGCCGCTGGACCTCGGCTTCCTGGACTACTCCACGCTGGCGCTGCGCAAGCGCTGCTGCGAGGAGGAGCTCCGCGTGAACCGGCGCTACGCGCCGCAGATCTACCTCGACGTGGTGGCGATCACCGCCTCGCCCGCGGGACCCGAGATCGGCGGCGGCGGCAACGTGCTCGAGTACGCGGTGCGCATGCGGCAGTTCCCCGACGACGCGCTGCTCGCCGACGTGCTCGCGCGCGGCGATCCGGGCATCGCGGTCTGGCGCCGTCTCGGGGCCGACATCGCGGCGATCCACGCCGAGCTGCCGGTGGCGGGCCCCGGTCACGAGGACGGGCGCGGCACCCCTGGCAAGGTGCGCGATGCGATCAACCAGAACTTCCGCCAGGTGCGCCCGTACCTGCGCGAGAGCGCCGACATCGCGCAGCTGAACCGGCTCGAGGAACAGGGCTGGCAGGACTTCCACCGCCACGAGCGGCTGCTGTGGTCGCGCTACGCGAGCGGGCTGGTGCGCGAGTGCCACGGCGACCTGCATCTCGGCAACATCGTGCTGCTCGACGGCCGCGCCTTCGCCTTCGACGCCATCGAGTTCAACCCGGCGCTCAGCTGGATCGACGTGATGAACGAGATGGCCTTCCTGGTGATGGACTGCGAGAGCCGCGGGCACGGCGCCGCGGGCTTCGTGGCGCTGAACGCCTGGCTCGAGCTGAGCGGCGACTACGCGGGGCTGGCGCTGCTCGACTTCTTCTGCGCCTACCGCGCGATGGTGCGCGCCAAGGTGAGCGTGCTGGGCGCGGGTCGCCCGCCGGTCGCGAGCGGCAGCGCGGCGCATCTCGGCTGCCGGCGCTACGCCGCGCTGGCCGAACGCTACGGCGGCGCCCGCCGGCCCTTCCTCGCGATCACCTGCGGCGTGTCGGGTTCCGGCAAGTCGACGCTGGCCGAGCGGCTGGCGGGCGAGGCGCGCGCGATACGGCTGCGCTCCGACGTCGAGCGCAAGCGGCTGCACGGGCTGGCGCCCGGGGCCAGCAGCCGCGCCGTCGCCGACATCTACACGCCCGAGGCCAGCACGCGCACGTTCGCGCGGCTGGCGGAGCTGGCGCGCGAGGTCATCGCGGCGGGCTTCCCGGTCATCGTCGATGCGACCTTCATCCGGCGCGCGCACCGCGAGGATTTCCGCCGCGTCGCCGCGGCGCTCGGCGTCGACTTCCACATCCTGCTCTGCGCGGCGCCGCGCGAGGAGCTGGAGCGGCGCGTCGAGGCGCGCCGGCGAGCGGCCGCCGACCCCTCGGAGGCGGACCTCGAGGTGCTCGCCGCGCAGCTCGCGAGCGCGGAATTTCCCGACCCGTCCGCCGAGCCCGGGACGCTGTGCGTCGCCGGCTCCGACCCGGCCGCGCTCGGCGAGCTGCTCGCGCGCATGGGCGCGGGCGCCGCGCCGCGGCATTGACGCGAGTCAAGGACCGCGCGCGGGGGCGGCGCGTAGTCTGCACCGGACGATCGCCACGACTGCAGGAGGGCGTGTGATGGCCGATTCGCAATGGGATCCGCTGCGCGACATGGAGGAG
>CAYXJM010000607.1:0-1929 GCA_964465455.1 uncultured Klebsiella sp. | reverse complement strand
GCCAGCGTGTTGCGATCGCCGCGGTCCTTGCGCCCGCCGGGAAAGGCCATGTGGCCGGACCAGCGGTCGCCCTCGCGGTCGGCGCGCTTGATCATCAGCACCGAGAGCCCGTCGGGCAGGTGGTCGCTGAGGTAGAGCCCCACCGCGGAGCGCGCCAGGATGCGCCGCACCAGCTTGCGGCGCGGGCGATATTCCGCCAGCAGCTGCACCGCCGCGCCGAGGTCGTACAGCGCGGGGCTCGTGTCGTCCTGTGCTTTTTTCCGGGCCATCTCGATCTGCCGCCGCGATACCGCTCTTGCTCTTCGGCGGTCAGCCGGGACAATAGCCGATTCACGAGGGATTTTCACCGCATGCAGCAGCACCACACCGGCCCCGGGGCGCCCTGGCTCCGCTTGCGCGACGTCTCCGTGCGCCTGCACGGACGCCTGTTCCTGCGCGGCTTCGACTGGAGCGCGGCGCCGGGCGAGCAGTGGGCCGTGCTCGGCCCGAACGGCGCCGGCAAGACGGTGCTGGCGCAGCTGATCGCCGGCGCGCTGCACCCGGCGAGCGGCGAGCTCGAACTCGCCGCCGACATCACGCCGGCCCGGATCGCGTGGGTCTCGTTCGAGGCGCAGCGCGAGCTCTGCGCCGCCGATGCACGCCACGACATCAGCGACTACCTCGAGAGCGCCGTCGACGCCGGCACCACCGTGCGCGCGCTGCTCGCGGCGGCGGCGCGCCGCCCCGCGCGCGTCGACGAGGTGGCCAGCCTGCTCGGCATCCGGGCGCTGATGGAGCGCGGCATCCGCTTCCTCTCGAGCGGCGAGGCGCGGCGCACGCTGTTCGCGCAGGCGCTGCTGATGGAGCCGCGCCTGATGGTGCTCGACAACCCCTACGAAGGCGTCGACCGCGCCTCGCGCCAGATCCTGCGCGCGCTGGTCGACGAGTTGCTCGGCGGGCCCACGCACGTGCTGCTGCTGACGCGCCGACCGCAGGACATCGCGCCCGGCATCAGCCACGTGCTGCTGCTCGAGCACGGCCGGGCCTGCGACCGGGGGCCGCGCGAGGCCGTGCTCGCGGGCGCCGCGATGCAGCGGCTCTTCGGCCCCGGCGCGCGGCTCGCGGCCGTGCCGCTGCCCGCGCCGCCCGACGACGCGCCCGCGGAGCCCTGCGACGGCCCGCTGATCGAGCTCCGGGACGTGCACGCGCACTACGGCGAGAACGAGGTGCTGGACGGCGTCGGCCTGCGCCTGGACCCCGGCGAGCACCTGTGCATCGCGGGACCGAACGGCTGCGGCAAGTCGACGCTGCTGGCGCTGATCTGCGGCGACAACCCGCGCGCCTACGGCCAGCACGTGAAGCTGTTCGGGCGCCTGCGCGGCAGCGGCGAGTCGGTGTGGGACATCAAGCGCCGTTTCGGCATCGTCAGCAACCAGCTGCACCTGTCCTACCCGCCGCGCACCCGCGCCTTCGACGTCGTGGCCAGCGGCTTCTTCGACACGCTGGGACTCTACGACACCTGCGGCCCCGGGCAGGCGAAGCTGGCGCGCGAGTGGCTCGGCGTGCTCGGGCTGTCGGAGCGCGCCGCCGAGCGCTTCGACGCGCTCTCCTTCGGCGAGCAGCGCATGATGCTGATCGCGCGCGCGATGGTGAAGCACCCGCCGATACTGATCCTCGACGAGCCGTGCTCGGGCCTCGACGAGGCGAACCGCCGCCGCGTGCTGGAACTGATCGACCGCATCGGGCACGAGACGCGCACGCAGATGCTCTACGTGAGCCACGAGGCCGACGAGATGCCGGCCTGCATCACGCGCCGGCTCGAGTTCCGCCGCGACGGCGCGGGACGCTACCGGCTCGAGCCCATGGAACACCGGCCCGGCGCGTAAGTGGGGCTCTGGCGCTAGATGCGGTCGGGGCTATTCGGGCTATCAGCGCTATCAGGGCTATCAG
>CAYXJM010000606.1:0-1933 GCA_964465455.1 uncultured Klebsiella sp. | reverse complement strand
GCCGCAGCGGCAGAGGTTGCCGGCCATCGCGGCGTCGATGTCGGCGTCGCTCGCGGCCGCGTTGACCGCGAGCAGCGCCGCGGCCGACATGATCTGTCCCGGCTGGCAGTAGCCGCACTGCGGGGTGTTCATCTCGACCCAGGCCAGCTGCACCGCGTGCAGCCCGTCGCGGCCGAGGCCCTCGATGGTCGTCACCGACTTGCCCGCGGCCAGTGCGACCGGAAACGAGCACGAACGCACCGCGACGCCGTCCACCTGCACGGTGCACGCGCCGCACAGTCCCTTGCCGCAGCCGAACTTGGCGCCCGTCAGCGCGAGATCCTCGCGCAATACCCACAGCAGCGGCTTCTGCGCGTCGGCCTCCACGCTGACACGCTCGCCGTTCAGGCTGAACTCCGTCGTCATCCCCGTTCCTCTCCGTCCTCTGCCCTGACACACCGGACACGCCGTGCGGCGCCGGCCGCGCCGCCGAAGCATAACAGCATCGCCGCCGCCGGCCGCGCGTTCATGACCATATGCTCATCATCGACCCGCGCCCCTGCCCTCAGCCCACGATCAGCCAGGCAGCGAGGCCGAGGAAGAGCAGGAAACCCATCGCGTCGGTGACGAAGGTGAGCAGCACCGAGGAGCCGAGCACCGGGTCGCGACCCGTCTGCCTGAGCGCCACCGGGATGAATACGCCCGCGAGCGAGGCGATCAGCAGGTTGCCGGCGACCGCGAGGCCCATCACCAGCGACAGCAGCGGCTGGCCGTAGAACAGCAGCGCCGCCAGCGCCACCACGCTGCCCCACAGCAGGCCGTTCACGCCGGCGATGGCGATCTCCTTGCGCACCACCACCCACAGGCTGCTCGCGACGATCTGCTCGAGCGCCAGCCCGCGGATCACCAGCGCGACGGTCTGGTTGCCGGTGTTGCCGCCGATGCTGGCGACGATCGGCATCAGCGCCGCGAGCGCGACCTGCTGCTGGATCGTGGCCTCGAAGGCGCCGATCACGCGCGAGGCGACCAGCGCGGTCAGCAGGTTCAGCCCGAGCCACGGCCAGCGGTTGCGCGCACTGCTGACCACCGGCGCGAACAGGTCCTCGTCCTCCTTGAGGCCGACCTGCTTCAGCTGCTGGCTCTCGGCCTGCTCGCTGATGAAGTCCATCACCGCCGCGAAGTGCAGGACGCCGGTCAGCTTGCCGTGCAGGTTCACCACCGGCGCCGATACCAGGTCGTAGCGCTCGAACACCCCGACGGCTTCGCTGGCCGGGTCGTGCGTGGAGAAGGTCAGCGGCTCGCGCAGCATCACCTCCGCGACCGGGCGGTCCGGGTCGTGCGTCAGCAGGTCCTTCAGGCGCAGGATGCCGACCAGCACCCCGTCGCGGTCCACCACGAAGACCTGGTCGAAGGGATCCGGCAGTTCCTCGTGGCGGCGCAGGTATCGCAGCACCACCTCGATCACGACGTCGTCGCGCACCGTGACCATCTCGATGTCCATCAGCGCGCCCACGGTCCCGTCGGGGAACGCGAGCATCTCGCGCACCTTGCGCCGCTCGCGGTGGTCGAGCGAGGACAGCAGCGCCGCCACTGCGTCCTGCGGCAGGCTGGGGACCAGGTAGGCTATCTCGTCGCTGTCGAGGTGCTCCGCGGCATCGACGATCTCGCGCTGCGGCATGGCCGCGATCAGGCTGTCGCGCACGCCGTCGGCGAGCTCGAGCAGCACGCCGCCGCGCCGCTCCGCGGCCACCAGCGCCCACAGCTCGAAGCGCTCCTCGGTGGGCAGTCGCTCGAGCACGAAGGCGATGTCGGCCGGGTGCATGCGCGCCAGCCGGCGCTCGAACTCGCCCCGGTGCTGGCGCGCGAGCAGCGCGTCGACCAGCTCGCGCTGCCCCGGGGCCTGGCGCAGGCTCAGCTCACGCTCGAGCCGGTGCTTTTCCAGCAGGTCGAGGAT
>CAYXJM010000605.1:0-1933 GCA_964465455.1 uncultured Klebsiella sp. | reverse complement strand
TCGAGCGCTTCCGCGCCGAGCAGGGCAACCTGAACTGGTACTGCGTCGACTACTGGTCGCGCGAGCTCGGCCTCGACGTGCGCGCCCTGAAGGAAGAGATGCGCCACCTCATCGCCGTGCGCCCGCACGTGGAGGATTTCCTCGCGCGCCTGCACCGCAGCCACCGCCGCGTGCTGCTGGTCACCAACGCGCACCACAAGAGCCTCAGCCTCAAGCTCGAGCAGACGGGGCTCGAGCGCTGGTTCGACGGCATCGTCTGTTCGCACGACTTCAACATGGCCAAGGAGCAGCCCGGCTTCTGGTCCGCGCTGGCCGCGGTGGAACCCTTCGCGCGCGAGCACACGCTGCTGATCGACGACAACCACGCGGTGCTCGCCTCGGCGCACGAGTACGGTATCCGCTACCTGCTGACGCTGCTGCAGCCCGACAGCAGGCGCGAGGCGCGCGGCGGGCTGCACTTCCCCGCGATCCTGCACTTCGACGAGATCATGCCGGAGCTGGAAGACGTCGATGTCTGAGGAGCGCGTGCGCCTCGACAAGTGGCTGTGGGCGGCGCGCTTCTTCCGCACCCGCAACCTGGCCAAGCAGGCCATCGAGGGCGGCAAGGTGTGGTACGACGGCGCCCGCACCAAGGTCTCGAAGGAGGTGCAGGTGGGCGCGGAGCTGCGCATCCGCCAGGGCTTCGACGAGAAGACCGTGATCGTGCGGGCGCTGTCCGGCGAGCGCCGCGGCGCTCCCGAGGCGGCCCTGCTCTACGAGGAGAGCGCGGCCAGCGTCGCCGCGCGCACCGCGGCCGCCGACGAGCGCCGCCTGCAGCGTGCCGGCCAGGTCGCGAGCGAGGGCCGCCCGAGCAAGCGCGACCGCCGGCTCATCCACCAGTTCAGGGAGCGGCAGTCCGAGTCATGAGCCCGCCCGACACCGACTCCGTGCAGCGATTCCATTTCGAGACCGCGGACGTGCGCGGCGAGATCGTGCGCCTCGGCGCGAGCCTGCGCGAGATCCTCGGCCAGCACTTCTACCCGGCGCCCGTGGCCGCGCTGCTCGGCGAGTCGCTCGCCGCCAGCGTGCTGCTCAGCTCGACGATCAAGTTCGCCGGCTCGCTCAGCCTGCAGGCGAAGAGCGAGGGGCCGGTGTCCATCCTGTTCGGCGAATGCACCCACGACCGCCAGATCCGCGGCTACGCGCGCGTTGCCGAGGGCGCCGCCGCGGGCGGGCTCGGCGAACTGCTGAGCCGCGGCACGCTGGCGATCACGATCACCCCCGAGCAGGGCCAGCGCTACCAGGGCATCGTGCCGCTCGACGCGCCGCGGCTCGCGGGATGCCTGGAGCACTACTTCGCGCAGTCCGAGCAGCTGCCGACCGCGATCCTGCTCGCCTGCGACGGCGAGCACGCCGCCGGCCTGCTGCTGCAGGCGCTTCCCGTCGGCGCACAGGACGCGGCCGGGCAGGCGGCGCGCTGGGACCACCTGCGGCACCTCGCCTGCACCGTGACCGACGCCGAGCTGCTGGGCGAGCGCTTCGAGACGCTGCTCTTCCACCTGTTCCACGAGGAGCGCGTGCGGGTGCAGGCGCCCGAGCCGGTGCGCTTCGGCTGCCGCTGCTCGGCGGGCCGCGCGAGCAGCACGCTGCAGTCGCTCGGCGAGACCGAGGTGCGCGCCATCCTCGCCGAGCAGGGCACCATCCTGGTCCACTGCGAGTTCTGCCAGCAGGAGTACCGTTTCGACGCCGTGGCGCTCGACGCGATGTTCCACGTCGAGGTTCCCCCCGCGAGGCATTGACTTCTTCACGGTTTCCTGAGGCGGGCTGTTTTTGCCATAATGCGCCTCCCCGCGCGCGGCCGCCGCCAGATCCGCGCCCGCACGGGCCGGCGTAGAAGCTGCCCAATCCATTGAGCAACATAGGATTTTCTGAATGGAGACTGCGACGATTTCGA
>CAYXJM010000604.1:0-1939 GCA_964465455.1 uncultured Klebsiella sp. | reverse complement strand
ATCGCGCGGCCGTTGAAGCACGTGTCGAACCACTCGAGGCCGCCCTCCCACGAGGTGCCGGTCTGCGGGTCGAGGAACGTGACGCCCGGCAGCGTGAACCCGTTCTCGTCGACGCTCGCGTAGCGCAGCACCTCGTCGCGGCGCAGCAGGACGCGCATCGCGGGGTGGAACTGCCAGGCGATGGACGCCGTGGTCACGGTCGCGCCGTCGCTGTTCTGCAGGTCGCTGCCGCGGTTGTCGTCGTCGACCGCGGAGCGGCGCGCGCCCGCCGAGACCTGCACGGTCCGGGTGAGCGGATACAGCAGCTGCGCGTAGCTGTCGCGCTGCTCCTGGCGGAAGTCCGTGCGGAACGCGAACTCCGGGATGTCGAGCAGGTACTTGCTGTCGGTGGCGTCGAAGCCGAGCGTCAGCATCGCGGTGCCCGCGGGCCGCTCGAAGCGCCCGACGAGGCGAGGGTTCGCGGTGGCGACGCGCATCTCGGTGGTGTTGGGCGCCGACTGGTAGCCGTCGCCGTCGTTCTCGCGCTCGGTGAGCTCCATCTCCGCCGACCACACCGGGGTGAGCGCGTAACGCCCGCCGAGGCGCCAGGTGGTGGTCTGGATGTCGGCGAAATCCTGCGGGTTCAGGCTTTGCCTGCGGTCCTCGCGCGCGAGCGCTTCGGGCAGCGCGCCGGGGAGCTCGAGGTTGTCGTCGATCTGCTGCAGCTCGGCGAACACGCGGCCGTCGGCCCAGTTGTAGTCCACCACGCCGAGCGCGTTGCTGTACTCGGAGGCGTTGTTGTCGCGGAAGTTGTCGCTCTCGCGCTGCTCGGCGCTCAGGCGCACGCCGAGGCCGCTGGCGAAGCGCTGGCTGGCGCTCAGCGCGTAGCGCTCGGCGTCGTGGGAGCCGCCGCCGGCCTCGAGCGCCAGGGCCGCCTCGTCGGGCGTGCGCGTGATCACGTTGATCACGCCGCCCACGGCCTGGTCGCCGAACATCACGCCGGCGCCGCCCTGCAGGATCTCGATGCGCTCGATGTCCTTCAGCGCGATGCTGTTCAGGTCCGGCCCCGCGAGCGTGGGGTTGTTGAGGCGCCGGCCGTCGACCAGCACCAGGGTGTTATTGGGTGCGTTCTCCCCGAAGCCGCGCATGCTCACCACCACGCCGCGCCCGCCGTCGCCGATGGTGTCGCGGATCTGCAGCCCGGCGCGCCCGCGCAGCACCTCGGCGATCGTGATCGCGCCGCTCCTCTCGATGTCCTCGCGCGTGATCACGCTGACGGCCGCGGGGCTGTCCAGCACGGGTTGCTCGGTGCGCAGGCCGCTGACGATGATCTGTTCGATGCGGTTCGGCGTAGCCGCGTTCAGGGTGCCTGCGCCGCACAGCAGCGCCAGCGGAATGATTCGACGGGAAACGCTCATGGTCCCTCCCCGGTCCATGGAGTGATGTGAATGCGATGGAGGGAGGGGACGACGATCCGGGACGGACGCCGACTACCGCCGAGCCCGCCGCTCGATCGCAGTGATTCACGGATGGCCGGTCTCCGGGCTCGCGAGTGGACCCTGGGGGATCCGGGCCGGCGCCTTCCCATCCGACGCGTGCGCGTCTGCGACAGTGGCTCTGTGCCGGTCCATGCTCGCTTACCGTTGCGGGGGCAGCGCTGGGATTGCACCAGACTTCCCGTTTCATCCAGGGCCACCGCCGCCGCGAGGCAGGGCGCCGCTGGACACCGTCCGCGACAGGGGCGGCAACTTACCCGCTGCCTCCTGCCCCCGTCAACCCCCCCCGCAGGTTCGGCTTCAGCCGAACGGGTGCAAATGTCCGACTGAAGTCGGACCTACGGGAAGGCGCGGTCGCGCGAATGCGAACGAGTGCGCGTCCGGCCGAGGCCGGGCCTACTCGGGGTGGAGGCGGGCGAGGGCTTCGGCGGCTTCGGCGATCTGGGGGCCGCCGCAGATCCAGC
>CAYXJM010000603.1:0-1942 GCA_964465455.1 uncultured Klebsiella sp. | reverse complement strand
CGCCGCGAGGCGATCCTGAAGAGCATCACGGAGCAGGGCAAGCTGACGCCGGCGCTGGAGGCGTCTATCCGCGAGGCCGATTCGAAGGCACGCCTCGAGGACCTCTACCTGCCCTACAAGCCGAAGCGCCGCACCAAGGGCCAGATCGCGCGCGAGGCCGGCATCGAGCCGCTCGCCGAGCTGCTGCTGGGCGATCCGACGCGCGACCCCGCCACGGAGGCAGCGGCTTTCCTGAATGCCGAGGCCGGCTTCGCCGACACCAAGGCGGTGCTCGACGGCGCGCGCCACATCCTGATGGAACGCTTCGCCGAGGACGCCGAACTCGTGGGTCGCGTGCGCCAGCTGCTGCGCGAGGAAGGCCAGCTGCAGTCGCGCGTCGCCGAGGGCAAGGAGAGCGAAGGCGCGAAGTTCGCCGACTACTTCGCGCACGCCGAACCGCTGGCGAAGGTGCCCTCGCACCGCGCGCTCGCGATGTTCCGCGGCCGCAACGAGGGCGTGCTGTACCTGGCCGTCGACCTGCCGGGCGCCGCCGAACTGGCCTTCCATCCCTGCGAGGGCCTGGTGGCCGCGCACGCCGGCATCGTCGACCGCGGCCGCCCCGCGGACGGCTGGCTGATGGATGTGGCGCGCTGGACCTGGCGCGTGCGGCTCTCGGTGCACGTGGTCGGCGAGCTGCTCACGGAGCTGCGCGAGGCGGCGGAAGCCGAGGCGATCCGGGTGTTCGCGGCCAACCTGCGCGACCTGCTGCTCGCCGCGCCCGCCGGGCAGCGCGCCTGCATCGGGCTGGACCCCGGCCTGCGCACCGGCGTGAAGGTGGTGGCCCTCGACGCCACCGGCAAGCTGCTCGAATACACGACGATCTACCCGCACGTGCCGCAGAACAAGTGGCGCGAGTCGCTCGCGACGCTGGCGGCGCTCGCGCGCAAGCACGGCAGCGAACTGATCGCGATCGGCAACGGCACCGCCTCGCGCGAGACCGAGAAGCTGGCCGCCGAGCTGATCGCGGCGCATCCGGAGCTCGGGCTCACGCGGGTGGTGGTCAGCGAGGCCGGCGCCTCGGTCTACTCCGCCTCCGAGCTCGCCTCGCAGGAGTTCCCCGACATCGACGTCAGCATCCGCGGGGCGATCTCGATCGGGCGCCGCCTGCAGGATCCGCTGGCCGAGCTGGTCAAGATCGAGCCGAAATCGATCGGTGTCGGCCAGTACCAGCACGACCTGAACCAGCACCGGCTGTCGAAGAGCCTGGACGCGGTGGTCGAGGACTGCGTGAACAGCGTCGGCGTCGAGCTGAACAGCGCCTCGGCGGCGCTGCTCGCCCGCGTCTCGGGACTCGGCGGCTCGCTGGCGCAGGCCATCGTGGCGCACCGCGACCAGCACGGTCCGTTCCGCACCCGCGAGGCGCTGCGCCAGGTGTCGCGGCTCGGCCCGCGTGCCTTCGAGCAGTGCGCGGGGTTCCTGCGCATCCGGCGCGGCGACAACCCGCTGGACGCCTCGGCGGTGCACCCGGAGTCCTACCCGGTGGTCGAGCGCATCGCGGCGGCCCAGGGGTGCTCCGTGTCGGAGCTGGTCGGCAGTCCCGAGCGCGTGCGCGGCATCGACCCGCGCCGCTTCGTGACGCCGGAGGCCGGCGAGATGACGCTGCGCGACATCCTGCGCGAGCTGGAGAAGCCGGGGCGCGACCCGCGCCCGGAGTTCCGCACCGCGACCTTCATGGAAGGCGTGGAGGAACTGAAGGACCTGCGGCCCGGCATGGTGCTCGAAGGCGTCGTGACCAACGTCGCCAACTTCGGCGCCTTCGTCGACATCGGCGTGCACCAGGACGGCCTCGTGCACGTCTCGGCGCTCAGCAACCGCTTCGTGAAGGATCCGCGCGAGGTCGTGAAGGCCGGCGACGTGGTCAAGGTGAAGGTGCTGGAGGTCGACATCGCGCGCAAGCGCATCG
>CAYXJM010000602.1:0-1951 GCA_964465455.1 uncultured Klebsiella sp. | reverse complement strand
TACATCATCCGGAGCTTCCAGTCCGAGGAGTGAGCGCGCGGGCCTCAGCGCGCGATGGTCGGGTAGAGCCACCCGGCCAGCACGACCAGCGCCACGGTGGTGCCCGCCAGCACGCCGAAGTCCTGCAGCAGGTGCGGCGTTGCAGCGCTGTCGGCCAGCATCAGCGCCCGCAATGCGCCGACCTGGTAGGTGAGCGGATTCACCCGGGCGACCAGCTCGAGCCATCCGGGCATCATCTCGATCGGGTAGATCGCGTTGCTGGCGAAGAACAGCGGCATCGTGATGAGCTGACCGATCCCCATGAAGCGCTCGCGCGTCTTCACCAGGCAGGCGATGATCAGCGACAGGGTGGAAAAGCAGGCGCTGCCCAGCAGGACCGCCGCGAGGACGCCGGCGAGCGCCAGGGGATTCCAGTTGATGTGCACCCCGAGCACGAACGCCAGCGCGTAGATGACCACCGCCTGCGACAGACCGCGCACGCCGGCCGAGAGTCCCTTGCCCAGCACGAGGGCGGTGCGCGGCGTCGGGCTCACGAGCAGCTTGTGCACCAGCCCGAGGTCACGCTCCCAGATCACGGCAATGCCGTAGAAGATCGAGATGAACAACACGCTCTGCGCCAGGATGCCGGGCGCCATGAAGTCGCGGTAAGGCAGGCTGCCCGTGGGAATCGCGTGGGTGCGCGTGAACACCTCGCCGAAGACCAGCAGCCACAGCGCGGGCTGCACGGCCCGCGTGAGCAGTTCGGTCATGTCGTGGCGCAGCTTGCGCACCTCGAGTTCCGCGATCACGAAGGTCTTGCGCACGAAGGCGAGCGGGCGAACCGCACGCCGCGCCGGCCGGGCGCCGGCGGCCTCAGCCGAGGCGGCGGGCGGTGCGTCGCTGCTGCACGGTCTCACGATAGCTCTCTCCTTCCTCCGGCGCATCGCCCGCGTAGTGCACGAACACGTCGTCTAGGGTGGCGTCGGCCCGTCCGATGCCGGCCTTGAGCGCGGCCGGCGTGTCGTTGGCCACGACCCGGCCGCGGTGCAGGATCGCGAGGCGCGAGCAGAACTCCTCCGCCTCTTCCATCAGGTGGGTCGTGAAGACGACCGTCGTGCCGTAGCGCTCGCGCATCTGCAGCAGGTGTTCCCAGACCACGTTGCGCGCAATGGGATCCAGCCCGCCCGTCGGTTCGTCCAGGAACAGGACGCGCGGCTGGTGCAGCATCGACTGCGCGATCTCCAGGCGCCGGATCATGCCGCCGGAGTACTGGTTCACCAGCCGCCTTGCCGCGTCGCCGAGCCCCATGAAGTCGAGCGCATCGCGCACGCGTGCCGCGCGTTCGCGGCGCGGCACGTCGTAGAGCTTGGCGAAGATCAGGAGGTTCTCGTAGCCCGTGAGCATCCCGTCCGCGGAGACCAGCTGCGGCACGTAGCCGATCGTGCGCCGCACCTCGCCCGCCTGGCGCACGATGTCGAAGCCGGCCACGCGTGCGCTACCCGCGCTGGGGCGCAGCAGGGTCGTGAGCATCTTGATCGTGGTGGTCTTGCCCGCGCCGTTCGGCCCCAGCAGGGCGAAGATCTCGCCACCCTCCACGCTGAGCGTCAGCGCGTCGACAGCGAGCCGGCTGTTGAAGCGTCGCGTCAGGGCGTGGGTCTCGAGAACAGCGCTCAATGGCAGCGGCTTCCTGCGGCGGATCAGGGGGACGGTGGATGCAGCGCCGCACCGCTCGCGGCGAGCAGTTCCCGGAGAATCGACCGGTGACAATGCGACTCGTCCGCGCAGTAGCAACCGACCGAAAAGTTGCTTCGATGCGAGAACGCGGCCAGCAGCGCGATGGCATGGCGATTTTCGGGCGTGGCCATCTCGGCACGGTACTTCCGGACGAAGGAGGCCCATTGCGCAGGCGTCCCGGCGTGCAGGGCCAGCTTCATCGTGGCGAGGCTCGGCGCCAGGTTGGGGAACCAGACGT
>CAYXJM010000601.1:0-1952 GCA_964465455.1 uncultured Klebsiella sp. | reverse complement strand
GGCGCGCTGGGTTCTATGGATACCTTCCGCTTCGAGGAGCGCGCGCTGCTGGCGCACTGCGGCGCCTTGGTCGTTGCGGAGCGCTTCGACGAGGCGTTGGAGGTGGTTAGAGCGCGAGAACACTGTTACCGGCGGGCGCGGGCACGCGATCCCGCCGGGCGTCGCGATGACGCCGCACTGGCACATCTGGGATCCGAACCTCAGCGACGCGGAGCTCGACCGGCTGGTGGATTTCCTGCAGGCTCTGAGCGACGAGACATTCAAGCCCGAGGTGCCGGTGGCAGTGCCCTCGGGCCTGGTGCCGGTCGGCATCTCGCCGCTGCCGGCGCGTGGCGACGTGGCCGGAACAGCGGAAACAGAACGACAACGGGGAGACTCCTGATGAACAAGGGCATCGTGGTGGGCGTGTTGCTGGCCGTGGCCGGATTCGCGGCGGGGACCTATTACGCGCGGCATGAGCGGCCGGCGCCGGTGGCGAGCGCCGGGAGCGCGGGCGCGAGCTACGAGGGCGGCTTCAAAGCCGAGGGCGCTGCCGCCGACGCCGTCAAGGCGGGCGTGGCGAGCGGCAACATCAAGGCCGTGGCAGGGCCGGCGGGCGAGGCCGTGATCGTCGTGAAAAACGGCGAGTCGATCCAGGAGGCGGTGAAGCGCGCCGCGCCCGGCACCACGATCCAGGTCATGCCCGGCACCTATCACGAGACCGTCTACATCGACAAGGACGGCATCCGCCTGATCGGCGTGATCGAGGAGGGGCGGCGCGCGGTGCTCGACGGCGAGGGCAGGCTGAACGACGCGGTCCTGTACTCGGGAAACAGCGTCGTGGTCGAGAACCTCGAGATTCGCAGGTACAAGGGCAACGGCATCATGGGCCAGGCCGGCAACAACTTCGAGATCCGCAACAACCTGATCGTCGACGCCGGCGTCTACGGCATCTTCCCGCAGCTCGGGCAGAACGGCGTGGTCGAGCACAACGTGGTGTCGGAGATCGCCGACGCGGCGATCTACATCGGCATGAGCGACAACATCCACGTCGCCTACAACGACGTCTTCGACAGCGTGGCCGGCATCGAGATCGAGAACAGCCGCCACGCCATCGTCGAGCACAACTACGTGCACAACAACACCGGCGGGCTGCTCGCCTTCATCACGCCGGGGCTGCCGATCAAGACGACCTTCGACGTGATCTTCCGCCACAACTTCGTGGTCGGGAACAACCACGACAACTTCGGCGCGCCGGGCTCCACGGTCGCGGGCATCCCGCCCGGAACCGGCATACTGGTCATGGCGGCCGACGACGTGGTGATCGAGGGCAACATCATCTCGGACAACAAGACCGCCGGCATCCTGGTGACCGACCACGCGCACGCCGCGAACATCACGGTCGATCCGGAGTCCGAGCCGAACTCCGACCGCGTGAAGATCCTCGACAACGTGATGCTGCGCAACGGCTACGACACCATCGCCGACGTGAAGGCGCTGATGCTGACCGAACTCAAGCGCGGCAACCCGGACATCGTGCGCGTCGGCCCCAGTCCCGGCAGTTGCATCACCAACCGCGGGCGCTACGTCACGGTCGGCCTGGACGATTTCGCCGACTGCGGTTTCGCCAACACCGCGGCCACCGTGACCTACCTGCTGCCGCCGGTCCCGGCGCGCGCGATCGCGCCCGACGAGCGCGGCAAGATCGCCTACCTCGGCATCTGCAGCGGCTGCCACATCTACACCGGGCGCATGATCGGCCCGCCGGTGCCGGTGATCCAGGCCCTCTACATGGACAACCCGCAGGGCCTGGCGGACTACATCGCGAAGCCGGTGAAGAAGCGCGACGACTACCCCGAGATGCCGCCGCAGGACTACCTCGACCCCGCGACGCGGCTCGCGGTGGCCCAGTACATGCTGCAGGTGAAGAACTGATGCCGCATACTGCGGCGCATGCCGTACCGTCCCGAACC
>CAYXJM010000600.1:0-1959 GCA_964465455.1 uncultured Klebsiella sp. | reverse complement strand
CTGCGCTACAGCAAGGAGGAGATCCTCGAGGCCTACCTGAACGAGATCTACCTCGGACAGGACGGACACCGCGCCATCCACGGCTTCGGGCTCGCGAGCCACTACTACTTCAACCGGCCGATCAACGAGCTCGACACGCCGCAGATCGCGCTGCTGGTCGGCATGGTGCGCGGTCCCTCGTACTACGATCCGTGGCGCCATCCGGAGCGCGCGCGCGCGCGGCGCGACACGGTGCTCGCGCTGATGGTCGACCAGGAGGTCATCGGCACCGCGGAGGCGGCGAAGATCGCCGCGATGCCGCTCGGGGTGGGCGATCGCGACCAGGCGCGCTCGAAGTTCTATCCGGCCTACCTCGACCTGGTGCGGCGCCAGCTGCGCCGCGACTACAGCGAGGAGGTCCTCAGCTCCGAAGGCCTGCAGATCTTCACCGGCCTCGACCCGGCGGTACAGCGCGCGGCGGAGACCTCGCTGCAGGAGACGCTGGCGAAGATCGAGAACGACGCCAGGGCGCGCGGCAAGCCGCAGCAGGGGCTGGAAGGCGCCGTGATCGTGACCCGCGTCGACAGCGGCGAGGTGCTGGCGGTGGTGGGCGGGCGCAACTCGCGCGTGGCCGGCTTCAACCGCGCGCTCGACGCCCAGCGCCCGGTGGGCTCGCTGATGAAGCCGGCGGTCTACCTCACCGCGCTGGAGGACGGTCGCTACACGCTGCTCACGCCGCTCGACGACGGACCGGTGGCCTACAAGAGCGCCAACGGCCAGGTGTGGCGTCCGCGCAACTACGATCGCGAGGACCACGGCATGGTGCGGCTGCACCGCGCGCTGGCGCAGTCGTACAACCAGTCCACGGCGCGGCTCGGGCTGGAGCTCGGCATCGAGCGCGTGGTCGACACGATCCACCGCCTCGGCGTCGAGCGCGAGGTGCCGCCGCTGCCCTCGGTCGCGCTCGGCGCCGTGGCGCTCAGCCCGATCGAGGTCGCCGGGATGTACCAGACCATCGCCTCGGGCGGATTCAGCTCGCCGCTCAGCGCGATCCGCGAGGTGATGGACGCCTCGGGCCAGCCGCTGACGCGCTATCCTGTGGCGGTGGAGCAGAAGGTGCGCCAGTCGGCGGTGTACCTGCTCGAATACGCGTTGAAGGAAGTGGTGCGCTCGGGCACCGCGCGGGCGGCCTACAACCGCCTGCCGTCGGGGCTGGTGGTGGCCGGCAAGACCGGCACCACCGACGACCAGCGCGACAGCTGGTTCGCGGGTTATTCCGGCGACCTGCTCGCGGTGGTGTGGATCGGGCGCGACGACAACGGTGTCACGGCGCTCACCGGCGCCACCGGGGCGCTGCCCGCGTGGACCGGGCTGATGGCGGCGGTGAGCCGCGAGCCGCGCCGCGCGCGCGCACCCGGCGGGGTGACCGAGACCTGGGTCGACGAGGCGGGTGGCGGGCTGAGCGGCGAGGGCTGCCCGGACGCGCGCCTGATGCCGTTCCTGAACGGCACCGAGCCGGACTACGACGCCGCCTGCACCGGCTCACGCTGGCCCTGGTCCGGCGGCAAGCCGGCCGAGGCGCCTGCCGCCGCCCCGGCGCCCGGCGCCGCGCCGCCGCAGCAACCGCGGCAGCCGCAGGAAGAGAAGGCGCGCGAGACGTGGTGGAAGCGCTGGTTCGGCGGCGGGCGCTGAGGCGTGCGCGCTTGCGCCGCCGCCCGATGCGACGGATTTGCACGGCTTCAGGACAACGGGGAAGCAAAGATGAGCCAATCTGCCGGCCAGTGCTTGCGCGTGCTGCGCATCGCCGCCATCGCCTGCCTGCCGCTGCTCGGGGGCTGCGCCGGGCAGTTCGCCGAGTCGACACACGCGCCGCCGCGCGTCGACGTGCCGGAGCCGGGCGCCGCGGCGGGCACGCGTGCGCCCGCGCCGGCCGCGCCGCAGCCGGGCGTGGCGAAGGCCTATCCCGCGCGACCGGCCGCG
>CAYXJM010000599.1:0-1961 GCA_964465455.1 uncultured Klebsiella sp. | reverse complement strand
CGCATGACGCGGCTGATGGAGCAGATGCGCAGCGGCTCGCGCGGCGGGCCGGCGCAGAGCGTGGGCCTGCAGGCGGTGCTCGCGTCCGTCGTGGAGCGCCGCTCGCGCCAGCAGCCGGTGCCGCAGCTCGTGGCGCCGGAAGAGCGCATCGTCGTACAGGCCGACCGCGAGGGGCTGGCCACCGTGTTCGGCCACCTGGTGCAGAACGCGCAGGAGGCCACCGACAAGACGGGGCGCGTCACGGTGCGGCTCGCGCGCGAGGACGACTGGGCCGTGGTCGAGATCGAGGACACCGGCTGCGGCATGGACGCCGACTTCATCCGCGATCGCCTGTTCAAGCCCTTCGATTCCACCAAGGGGCTCACCGGCATGGGCATCGGCGCCTACGAGAGCCGCGAGTTCATCCGTGCGCTGGGCGGCGAAATTCACGTCGCCAGCACCCCCGGGGCCGGCTCTGTCTTCAGGGTGGTGCTACCCTGTCATGACGCGCAGGGCGCGTGAACTGATCCGGTCGGGGGAGAGGGCGTGCAGGATTCCGAGAAGCATCTGCTGATCGTCGAGGACGACGAGGGGCTCCAGCGCCAGCTGCGCTGGTGCTTCGACGGCTACGAGGTGGCGGTGGCCGGTGACCGCAAGGACGCCATCGCGCGCGTGCGTCGCCACCAGCCCGGCGTGGTGCTGCTCGACCTCGGCCTGCCTCCGGATCCCGGCGGGGTGACCGAGGGCCTCGCGACCCTGCAGGAGATCCAGTCCCTCGCGCCCGAGACCAAGGTCATCATCGTCACCGGCGACAACGACCGCGCCAACGCCGTGAAGGCCATCGGCCTCGGCGCCTACGACTTCTACCAGAAACCGGTGGAGCAGGAAGTGCTCACGCTGATGGTGGACCGCGCCTACCGCGTCCACGAACTCGAGGTCGAGAACCGCCGCCTGCACCAGGCGCACGCCAACGAGCCGATGAACGGCATCATCGCGGCGAGCCCGCAGATGCTGAAGGTCTGCCGCACCATCGAGAAGGTCGCGCCCTCGGACGTCACGGTGCTGCTGCTCGGCGCCAGCGGCACCGGCAAGGAGCGGGTGGCGCGCGCCCTGCACGAGCGCAGCTCCCGCGCCAAACAGCGCATGGTCGCGATCAACTGCGCCGCGATCCCGGAGAACCTGCTGGAGAGCGAGCTCTTCGGCTACGAGAAGGGCGCCTTCACCGGCGCCGTGAAGCAGACCCAGGGCAAGATCGAGTACGCCAACGGCGGCACGCTGTTCCTGGACGAGATCGGCGACCTGCCGCTCGGCCTGCAGTCGAAGCTGCTGCGCTTCCTGCAGGAGCGCGTGATCGAGCGCGTCGGCGGTCGCGAGGAGATCCCGATCAACGCGCGCATCATCTGCGCCACGCACCAGGACCTGCCGAACAAGATCGCCGACGGCAGCTTCCGCGAGGACCTCTACTACCGCATCAGCGAGATCACCATCAGGATCCCGGCCGTGAAGGAGCGCGACGGCGACGCGCTGGTGCTGGCCAAAGCCTTCCTGAACCGCATCTGCCAGGAGCAGGGCCGCGCGATCCGCGGTTTCGACAAGGAAGCCACGGCCGCGATCGAGAGCCACGACTGGCCCGGCAACGTGCGCGAGATCGAGAGCCGCGTGAAGCGCGCCGTGATCATGGCCGACGGCAACTACATCACGCCCGAGGACCTGGAACTGGACCACGTCGAGGCCGAGCCGGCACCGCTGAACCTGAAACAGGTGCGCGAGGAAGCGGAGCTGCGCGCGATCCAGCGCGCCCTGGTCAGCGCCGACGACAACATCTCCGAAGCCGCGAAGCTCCTCGGCGTCACCCGCCCGACCCTCTACAGCCTGGTCGAAAAATACAACCTCAAGTAGCCGGGTTTCCCTGTGGGAGCGCGCCAAACCCTGTGGGAGCGCGCCAAACCCTGTGGGAGCGCGCCAAACCCTGTGGGAGCGCG
>CAYXJM010000598.1:0-1964 GCA_964465455.1 uncultured Klebsiella sp. | reverse complement strand
GCGCTGGACATCGACGCCAGCGACAAGATCGCGCGCTTCATCCGCTGCTGCGACGCCTACAACATTCCCGTCGTCAGCTTCGTCGACTGTCCCGGCTTCCTGCCGGGCAGCGAGCAGGAGTCCCGCGGCGTGATCCGCCACGGCGCCAAGATCATCTACGCCTACTGCGAGGCGACGGTGCCCAAGATCTCCATCGTCACGCGCCGCGCCATGGGCGGCGCCTACGTGGCCATGGGCAGCAAGCAGATGCGCACGGACCTGGCGTTTGCCTGGCCCACGGCCCAGATCGCGGTGATGGGCGCGGAGCCGGCGGTGCACGTGCTGTACCGCAAGGAGGTGCGCGAGGCGGCCGACCCCGACGCCAAGGTCGCGGAGCTGATGTCCGGTTACCGCGAGAAATTCTTCAATCCCTACCGCGCGGCGGACCTGGGGCAGGTGGACGAGGTGATCGAGCCGCGCGAGACGCGCCCGCGCCTGATCCGCGCGCTGGAGCTGCTGCGCACCAAGGTGCAGCAGTCGCCGCCGAAGAAGCACGGCCTGCCGCCGAACTGAAGGAGGATCACGCCATGGAGAACCTGGGCTGGGGACTGCAGACCACCCTGCTGGGCATGGGCCTGGTGTTCGCGATGCTGGCACTGCTGTGGGGGCTGCTGACGCTGGTGCTGCGGCTCGATGGGCCGGCGCGGCCGCCGGTGCAGCCGTCGTTGCCCACGTCCGGAAACGCCGCGACTGCGGATGACACGTCCGCTGCCATCCCGCCGGAGATGCCGGACCCCGCGCTACGCGCCGCCATCACCGTGGCCGTGCTGTGGCATCGCCAGGTGCTGCGCGGCGAGGCGGCGTCGGCCGTGCGCGTCCACCCTCCCGGCGCCCTGCTGCATGCCTCGCGCTGGGTGGACGCCGGCCGCATGCGGCAGAACCGTGTCTGGCGCAGGAACCGCTGAATCATGCACCGTTACACCATCGAGATCGACGGCCGGCGCTTCGTCATCGACGTGGAGGAAAAGGGCGCCGACCGCTTCGACGTGCAGGTCGACGGCCGGTCGTTCGACGTCACCCTGGCGGCCCGCGAAGAACTCGGCGGCGACGCGCCGCTGCAGATCGTTCCGTCCGCGATGCCACCGGCCACGGGCGCCTCGCGACCGCCCGCGGCAGCCGCGCCCGCGCACCCGCCGGCCACGTCGTCCGCGCCCGCCGCGAGCAACGGCGTGCTGCGCGCCGCCATGCCCGGCGTGATCCTGCGCGTGCTGGTCGCTCCCGGTGCAACCGTGCGCCGCGGACAGGACATGGTCGTGCTCGAGGCGATGAAGATGGAGAACATGATCCGCGCGCCGCAGGACGCCACGGTCGCCGAGGTGCTGGTCAGGCCCGGGCAGCATGTCGGCCACGGCGAGGCGCTGGTGCGACTGGAGCCGGCAACCTCGTGAACGCCGGCAGCCTGTCCTCGCTGCTGCAGGGCGTGAGCGCGGTCACGCCGCAGTCGCTGGTGATGATCGCGGTGGCGCTGGGCCTGCTGTACCTCGGGATTGCCCGCCGCTACGAACCCCTGCTGCTGGTGCCCATCGCCGCCGGCTGCCTGCTGGCCAACCTCCCGCTGTCGCCGCTGGTCGGCGAGGATGGCCTGCTGACGCTGCTCTACGAGATCGGCGTGGGCAACGAGATGTTCCCGCTGCTGATCTTCATCGGCATCGGTGCGCTCACCGACTTCGGCCCGCTGCTGGAAAACCCGCGCATGGTGCTGCTGGGCGCGGCCGGCCAGTTCGGCATCTTCGCTGTGCTGCTGCTCGCGCTGCTGCTGGGCTTCTCGCGCGAGGAGGCGGCCTCCATAGGCATCATCGGGGCGATCGACGGGCCCACCTCGATCTACGTCAGCGGCATCCTCGCGCCGCACCTGCTCGGGCCGATCACGGTGGCCGCCTACAGCTACATGGCGCTGGTGCCCATCATCCTGCCGCCGATCATGA
>CAYXJM010000597.1:0-1970 GCA_964465455.1 uncultured Klebsiella sp. | reverse complement strand
AAAATCCGGACGGAGTTCGCAGATGACGATACGCCTCGGCGTGGTGATGGATCCCGTCGCCGCACTGAACTACAAGAAGGACAGCACGCTCGCGCTGCTGTGGGCCGCGCAGGACCGCGGCTGGGAGCTCCACTACATGGAGCAGCAGGACCTGTTCCTGCGCAACGGCAGCGCGCGCGCCAACGCGCGCCCCCTGCGCGTGCACCGCGACGCGGCGCGCTGGTTCGAGCTCGGGGAGACGCGCGAGACCGCGCTCGGCGAGCTCGACGTGGTGCTGATGCGCAAGGACCCGCCGTTCAACAACGAGTACATCTACTCGACCTACATCCTCGAGGCGGGCGCCCGCGACGGCTGCCTGGTGGTCAACGACCCGCAGTCGCTGCGCGACTGCAACGAGAAGCTGTTCGCGACCCGCTTCCCGCAGTGCTGCCCCCCGCTGCTGGTGAGCCGCAACGCCGCGCAGCTGCGCGAGTTCCAGCGCGAGCATCACGACGTGATCTTCAAGCCGCTCGACTCGATGGGCGGCACGCTGATATTCCGCGTGCGCGACGGCGATCCGAACATCAGCGTGATCCTCGAGACCCTCACCGCCGACGGCACGACCATGATCATGGCGCAGCGCTACATTCCCGAGATCGTCGACGGCGACAAGCGCATCCTGATGATCGACGGCGAGCCGGCCCCGTATGCGCTGGCGCGCATCCCGGCGGCGGGCGAAACGCGCGGCAACCTGGCCGCGGGCGGCACCGGCGAGGCGCGCCCCCTCACCGAGCGCGACCGCTGGATCTGCGCCGAGGTCGGCCCCGCGCTGCGCGCGCGCGGCCTGGTCTTCGTGGGCCTCGACGTGATCGGCGACTACCTCACCGAGATCAACGTCACCAGCCCGACCTGCATCCGCGAGATCGACAAGGCGCACGGGCTGGACATCGGCGCGAGCGTCATCGCCGCGATCGACGCGCGCCTCGGACGCTGAGCGCAGTGCGATCCTGGGACGACCCCGCCCGCGAGCGCGACCGGCTGCTGTTCTGCGCGCTCGTGGCGGTGGCCGTGCACGCCGCGCTGATCCTCGGGGTGGGCTTCACGCGCGAGGACCGCGCGCCGCGCGCCCCGGGGCTGGACGTGACGCTGGCGCAGTCGCGCGACGAGGCGCCCGACGAGGCGGCGGACTTCCTCGCGCAGGCCAACCAGCGCGGGAGCGGCAGCCTCGCCGAGGCCGCCGACCCGGGCTCCCCGGTGAGCAGCGCCTTCGATGCGCCCGTGATCCGGCCGGTGACGGAGGCGGCCGGCGCCCCGCCGCAGGCCGCGCCCGATCCCGCCCCGGTGCTGAGCTCCACGCGCAGCGAGCAGCACATCGCCGCACGCGAGCCCGTGGAGCGGCGCGCGCAGGCCGAACCGACGGCGCCGGCGCCGCGCCCGGCCGAGGCGAGCGCCGAGATCGCCTCGCTGGTGGCGCGGCTCGATGCGCAGCAGAAGGCGTACGCGCGGCTGCCGCGCGTGGAGCGCCTGACCTCGGCCGCGACGCGCGCCGCCGCGGACGCCGCCTACCTCTACACCTGGAAGCAGCGCATCGAGACGATCGGCAACGAACACTACCCGGTGGAGGCGAAGCGGCGCCGCCTCTACGGCGACCTGCGCGTGCTGGTCGCGCTGCGCCCGGACGGCAGCGTCAAGGAAGTGCGCGTGCTGCAGTCCTCGGGCCACGAGCTGCTCGACAACGCCGCGACGCAGATCGTGCGGCTCGCGGCCCCGTTCGAGCCGTTCCCGCCGGAACTGCGCGCGCGCGCCGACGAGCTCGAGATCATCCGCACCTGGCAGTTCCGCAGCAACCGCCTGACCTCCAGCGAGTGAGCGCGGCTTGCCTTCGTCGCGGCGCGGGGCGGACAATGCGGGCATGAACGTCCGGCTGCGCAACCACTTCCTGATCGCGATGCCGGGGATGGAGGATTCCATCTTCGCGCACAGCATCACCT
>CAYXJM010000596.1:0-1971 GCA_964465455.1 uncultured Klebsiella sp. | reverse complement strand
GGTAATCCTTCGCGTAGCGTTCCACGAGCAGGTCCTCGACCTCCTGCGCGCTGAGACCCGCCACTTCCACGACGCCGATCAGCGGCATGCGGATCTGCCCGCGCGAGTTCACGCGCCGCAGCCCCGAGAGCTCCTCGATCTGGAACACCTGCACGTCGAGCTCGTCGGCGGGCCCGATGCGGTAGTCGTCGGCACTCAGGATGATCGCCCCGTTGGCGGCACCGGCGCCCTCGGGCAGTTGCGCGTCGGTGCGCGCCCACGCGGGCGGCTCGCCGAGATCCTTGCCGGTGAGCGGCTGCGGCTTGCCGGCGGCGGGCGTCACGGGCAGCGGCGCCGTGACCGTGGTGCGCGGCGCGGGCGCACAGCCCTCGGCGGCAACCAGCGCGAACGCGCACACGGCGGCGAGCAGGCCGCGGAAGGCAGAAGCGCGCGGGCGCGCCGTTGCCACGGAGGGAACGGCGCGTGGAAGTCGATAGTTACTGCTGTGCATCGGCAAGGGCTCGGAAAGCGCTCAATCCATGAACGGGTTGGTGACGGGGACGCTGGTCTGCGACGGCAGCGGCGGCAGGCGCCGCTCGCCGTTACCTTCTGCGTCATCGGATTCGCGCCGGCCGCGCACGCGCAGCGGCTCGCGGTAATCGTGCAGGAACACGGCCGCGAGGAATGCGAAGTACACCATGTTCGCGGGCACGAACAGGTTGTAGTCGACGAGTTCGTGCAGCAGCATCAGCCCGAGGCCGAGACCGCAGCCGACCTGCAGGTAGCGGAATTCGCCCCACTCCTGCGCCACCCACAGGCCGAACCAGCGCGCGACGTACACGAACAGCAGCGTCGCGACAAGCAGCAGCGCCGGCACGCCGCCGTCGAACACCCACTCGAGGTAGCTGTTGTGCGCCTGGTTGATCAGGTAGGCGGCGTGCGCGGAATCCTGGAACGGGAAGAAGGTTTCCTGGAACGTACCCGGGCCCGCGCCCACCGGGAAGAAGCGTGCGATGCCGTCCAGCGTGCCGGCGAATATCGTCCAGCGCCCGTCGGCCGCGGGATCCTGCAGCGTGAAGCGCTGCAGCACCGGCGCGAGTCCGATGGCCACCGCGAGCCCGAGCGCCATCGACGCCACCGCGCCCACGGGGCCGAAGCGCCCGCTGCGCCCGCCGATCCGGCGCGACAGCAGCACCGCGACCAGCACCACGCCGAGCATCGTGAGCGCGATGCCCGCGCGCGAGCGGCTGAACACGATGCCGAGCAGCAACAGCAGCGCGAGCGCGGCGTGGCCGAAAGCGCGGTGACCGCGCACGGAGGACCAGAAGGCGACGCGCTGGCGCGCCGAAATCGCCCCCGCTTCGCGCCGCCCCACGGCGAGCACGAGCAGCGCGAGCACCAGCAGCAGCGCGAGCAGCAGGAAGCCGGCGAAGTTGTTGCGGCTCGTGTAGGTGCCGACGGCGCTGCTCTCCCCCGCGACGAGCCCCTGGACTTCCAGCCCGCCGCCGTACTGCAGCAGGCCCAGCACGGCCTGCACGCTTGCCATGCCCGTCACCAGCAGCGCGAGCTGCTGTAGCCGCCGCGTCGGCAACACGCTGGCCGCCAGGAACACCGCCACCGGCAGCAGCAGCTTCAGCAGGCCGCCGAGCGTTTCCAGCGGATAGAGGCTGAGCGTGCGCGGAGCACCGAGCCGCCCGTCGGTGGCCAGCGCGAGCGCCGCGACGTGATCCGCGCGACCCGGCGCCAGCGCCGCGAGCGCCGGCGGCAGCGGCACGAGGTACAGCAGCGGCAGCAGCACCAGCCCCGCGAGCGCCGCCTTCTGCAGGGCGGGCAGCGCGCGCAGCCGTTCCGGCCGCCACAGCACGCACATGAGCAGCGCGAGCGCCAGCAGTTCGAGCGCGAGCAGCGCCAGCGGCGTCTTGCCGCTCTGGAACAGGGGCGCGATGAGGAGCACCGCGCCCAACAGCAGCGCGATGGGAGAGGAAGAAACGG
>CAYXJM010000595.1:0-1971 GCA_964465455.1 uncultured Klebsiella sp. | reverse complement strand
GACCGCGCGGTGCGCAACGACGGCTGGCTCGGCCTGCCGCTCGATCGCGCCGCGGCGGCGCCGCTACTGCAGTCGCTGCTGGAACGGCGCCGCGCGGCGGGGCTGCCGCGCGAGAGCTTCGCGATCAACGTCGCGCTCACCGAGGCGCACGAGCCCGGCATCATCGCGGAGATGGAAGGCATGGGCGTCACCGGGCTGATGATCATGAGCCCGTGGGTGCCGAACCCGTTCTTCGCGGCGCCGTGGTACCGCGCGGATGCGGATCCCTCGCGCCTCGAGAGCAAGCGCGAGGCGATCCTGCGCTTCGCCGACCACGTGCTGGCGCGGCGTTGACGCGGCCCGGCCTCCGCTCAGCGGTTGACCATCATGTCCGCGACGCGGAACATCGGCTCGCGCAGCATGTCCCTGACCTCGGCGGAGGCGCCCACTTCCTCCAGCGCGCGGTCCATGCACCACAGCCACTGGTCGCGCTCCGCGGCGCCGATGGCGTAGGGCTGGTGCGGTTTCGTCAGGCACACCGTGCCGGTGCGGCGCACGTAGAGCGGCGGACCGCCCATCCAGCCGGAGAGGTACTCGAACAGTTTCTCCTCGATGGCGGCCAGCGATTCGCCGTGCATCGCGCGTATGCCGGCCGCCTCGGGCGATTCGTCCATGATGCGGTAGAACACGGCGCACAGCCTGCGCACGCCTTCCTCGCCGCCGAGCAACTGGTAGGGATTCTGGCCACTCACCGCGTGTCCTCCTCGGAAGTCGCGGCGATCATAACCGCTCGCGGCGCCTCCCGCATCGTCCGAACAGCGGATGACCCATGAACGGCAATACCTCGCGCATCGACCTGGAACCGTCCTGGCTCGCCGAGCTCGGAGACGAGTTCGGGCAACCCTACATGCAGCAGCTGCGCGAGTTCCTGCGCGCCGAGAAGCGCGCCGGCAAGGTCATCTACCCGGCCAGCGGCAACTGGTTCAACGCCTTCCGTTGCGCGCCGTTCGCGTCGGTCGAGGTCGTGATCCTCGGCCAGGATCCCTATCACGGCCCGGGACAGGCGCACGGCCTGTGCTTCTCGGTGCCGCGCGGCGTCGAGCCGCCGCCGTCGCTGCGCAACATCTTCCAGGAACTGAGCCGCGATCTCGGCATCGCGCCGCCCGCGCACGGTTGCCTGGAGAGCTGGGCGACCCAGGGCGTGCTGCTGCTGAACAGCGTGCTCACGGTGGAGCGCGGGCGCGCCGCATCGCACCAGGGCAAGGGCTGGGAGCGCTTCACGGACCGCGTGGTGGAGGTGCTGAACGAGCGGCGCGAGCGCCTGGTGTTCATGCTTTGGGGCAGCTACGCCGAGCGCAAGGGCCGCATCATCGACCGCACGCGCCACCTGGTGCTGTCATCGCCGCATCCCTCGCCGCTGTCGGCCCATCGCGGCTTCATCGGCAACGGGCACTTCTCGGCGGCGAATCGCTACCTCGAGGCGCACGGCAAGCGGCCGATCGACTGGCGGCTGCCGCCCTAGGCGGCGCCCGGGATGCCGCGCGGGGGGCTCAGCGTGGCGGCAGCTCCAGCAGCAGCGTGTATTGCCGCACCAGCCTTCCGGCGGGCCAGCGCACCTCGACCACCAGGTCGGCATAGGGCTCGCTGAGCGGCTGCTCGCTGCGCACCTCGATGCTCGCGTTGCCGCTCTTGTCGACGACAAGCTCGAAGCGCAGCGGCGTGCCGGGCGCCGCGGGGTCGACGCCGAGGCGCGCGTAGTCCGCCTGCGGCGCGCGCCCGACGATGATCTCGTCCCTGGTCACGCTGCCCAGGCTGCCGAGCGGGATCGACACCCGCAACGGTTCGCCGAGGCGCGACTGCAGATTCGCGTTGCCGAGACTGAGCGCCTGCGCCATGCCGGCCGCGAGGAGCGCGGCCAGCAGCACCAGGCCGCGCAGCCCGGCGCGCGCGGCGCCGTGAGATCCGGATGAACGCATGAACCACACCTCTGGC
>CAYXJM010000594.1:0-1988 GCA_964465455.1 uncultured Klebsiella sp. | reverse complement strand
AGCGCGCGGTCGTCCATCGGTCCCGAGGGCGGCACGCCGACCGCCCAGTAGCCGATGCGCCCGGGCCAGTCCTGCACCGTGGTCTGGGTGCCGGCGGCGAGCACCTCGATCGCGCAGGCGCGGTAGTCGAGGGCCTCGAGGCAGCGCGTCCACGGCTCGCCGCTCGCGAACGGGCGATCGGCGAGAACCTGGCGCAGGTAATCGCGGTTGGTCTCGACGCCGTAGAGCCGCGTGGCGGCCAGCGCCGCGTCGAGCGCGGCGAGCGCCGCGCCGCGGTCGCCGGCGTGGGCGATCAGCTTCGCGATCATCGGGTCGAAGCTGGGCGGAATCTCGCAGCCCGCCTCGACCCAGGTGTCGATGCGCAACGCGCGGCCGTCGGCCGGCGGGAACACCACCTCGGTCAGCAGCCCGGGGCAGGGCTGGAAGTCGCGCGCGGGGTCCTCGGCGTAGAGCCGCGCCTGGATCGCGTGGCCGCGGGGCTGCAGGCCCGCGGCGAGCCCGGCGAGCGGCGGCAGCTCGCCCGCGGCGAGGCGCAGCATCCACGCCACGAGGTCGACGCCCCAGACCTGCTCGGTGACGCCGTGCTCGACCTGCAGCCGCGTGTTGACCTCGAGGAAGAAGAACGCGCCGCCCGCGCTGTCGTAGACGAACTCCACGGTGCCGGCCGAGCGGTACGCGACCGCGCGCCCGAGCCGCACCGCGGCCTCGCACAGCGCCTCGGCGACGCCCGCGGGCAGGTTCGGCGCCGGCGTCTCCTCCAGCACCTTCTGGTTGCGTCGCTGCACCGAGCAGTCGCGCACGCCGAGCGCGAGCACCTCGCCCCGGCCGTCGCCGAAGATCTGCACCTCGAGGTGGCGCGCGCGCTCGATGTACTTCTCGAGGAACACGCCGGCGTCGCTGAAGTTGTTCTCGCCGAGGCGGCGCACGGTGTCGAACTGCCGCGCGAGCTCCCCGGCGTCGCGGCACACGCGCATGCCGATGCCGCCGCCGCCCGCGGTGCTCTTCAGCATCACCGGGTAGCCGACGCGCGCGGCCGCGGCGAGCGCCTCGTCGAGCGAGTCCAGCAGTTCCGTGCCTTCCAGCAGCGGCACGCCGTGCGCTTTCGCCAGCGCGCGCGCCGTGTGCTTCAGGCCGAAGACGCGCAACTGCTCCGGCGTGGGCCCGACGAAGGCGATGCCGGCGGCCTCGCAGCGCTCGGCGAAGGCCGCGTTCTCCGACAGGAAGCCGTAGCCGGGGTGGATCGCCTGCGCGCCCGCCTCGCGCGCGATGGCGAGGATGCGCTCCGCGTCGAGATAGGTCGTGGCGGCCGTCCCTTCGCCGAGCGGCCAGGCCGCGTCGGCCGCGCTGACGTGGCGGCTCGCGGCGTCGGCCTCGGCGTACACCGCGACGGTGCCGGCGCCGAGCGCGCGCAGCGTGCGCGCGATGCGGCAGGCGATGGCGCCGCGGTTGGCGATCAGTACCTTGTCGAACATGGCTCAGTTCCACACCAGCACTTCGACCGGCGTCGGGTCGTAGGCGTTGCAGGGGTTGTTCAGCTGCGGGCAGTTGGAGATCAGCACGATCACGTCGGTCTCGGCGCGCAGCTCCACGTACTTGCCGGGCGCCGAGATCCCGTCCTCGAACGTGAGGCCGCCCGCGGGCGTCACCGGCACGTTCATGAAGAAGTTGATGTTCGCGCCGATGTCGCGCTTGTCGAGGCGCCCGTCGTGCAGGCAGCCGCACAGGAAGCTGTCGCGGCAGCTGTGCATGTGGCGCTTCTCCAGCGCGTAGCGCACGGTGTTGCTCTCCTGCGCGCAGGCGCCGCCCAGCGTGTCGTGGCGCCCGCAGGTGTCGGCGACGATGGTGAGCAGCGGCCGGCCGAGGTTCGAGTACAGCACCGTGCCGGTGGTGAGATAGAGATTGCCCTGGCGGCGCAGCGTGCGCTGCGGGTCGTAGCGCTCGCGCGGGTTGGCGCGCGCGAAGAACAGCGTGTCGACGGCCTGGTTGCC
>CAYXJM010000593.1:0-1989 GCA_964465455.1 uncultured Klebsiella sp. | reverse complement strand
CACCGGGAGGCCGAGCAGCGCAACGAGTGGACCTTCTTCGTCGACGAGATGTACGCGCGCGATTGCGTGTACATCTGCGAATACGCCGGCACCATGCGCGTGTGCGCCAACGGCATCGACGAGATCAAGGCAACCCACTACGGGCGCGACATGCAGCGCGGCTGGGAGGGCTGGACCTTCCCGTATCTCGACGTCTACGTCGGCAACGAGGGGCGCGTCGTGACGCACTGGATGAACCGCGGCCCCGGCGCGCGGCCCGACGGTTCCTACTTCGAAACGCCGGGGATCTCGTTCATCACGTTCAACGGCGAAGGCCGGATCATTTCGCAGTTCGACGTCTTCGACCTGGCCCACCAGATGCACCTGTGCGACGAGCTCGAGGCGAACGGCCTGCTCTCGGCCGAGCTGAAGCAGAACTGGGTGATCCCGATGAAGACGAAGCTGATCGCGATGCTGCAGGCGAACATGCCCTAGCGCCGGCGGCCCCCGCGCGGAAACGGAATCACCGTCGGCGAGCCGGAGCCGGACGGCTCGCCGCCGTCGTCCCTCTCGTCGAGCATCTCGCCCATTTCCAGCAACAGCGATTCGGACACTTCGGCCGTCACGAAGTGGAAGAAGCAGCTGCGGCACATCCGCACGCGCCGCGACCAGCTGATCCCGGGCCTGGCGTCCAGCCCCTGGCGCGGCTGCGGAGCCAGCCCCAGTTGCGCGAAGGTGAGCGCATCGCAGCGGCGCAGCGCGCGGCAGCTCGGGCAGTACATCGCCGCGCCGCCGGAGGCCGCCACCTCCTCGGGGCTCGCGCCGAAGCGCAGCTCGCGGCGCAACAGCCGACCATCGAACTGCTGGCTCACCAGCGCGCGGAAGCCGCCGTCGCGCTCGTGGCGGATGCGCGTCTGCACCAGCGCGGTCCTGATGGTCCGGTTGCGCCGCATCTTGCCTATCCCCGCCCCGGGACGACCAGCCTGAGGTGGCTGCCGCCCGGACCCGGCTCCACCACCACCTGCACGTCCATCTGCTGCTTCAGTTCCGGCACGTGCGAGATGATGCCGACCATGCGACCGCTCGCCTGCAGGTCGATCAGCGTGCGTATGGCGAGCTCGAGCGCATCGGCATCGAGGCTGCCGAAGCCCTCGTCGACGAACAGCGTGTCGAGGCGTATCCCGCCCGAGTGCGCCTGCACCACGTCCGACAGCCCGAGCGCCAGCGCCAGCGCGGCCATGAAACTCTCGCCGCCCGAGAGCGTGGCCACCGAGCGCAGGCGCCCGGTGTAGGCGTCCTCGACGTCGAGCTCGAGGCCCGACTTGCTGCGCGCGTCGCGCACCTCCTCGCGCCGCGACAGCCGGTAGCGGCCCCGGCTCATCACGCGCAGCCGGTGCCCGGCCTCGACCAGCACCTCGTCGAGCAGCACGCTGAGCACGAAGCGCTGCAGGCTCAGGTTATGGGGGTTGTTCCCGTTGGCGACGCGCGCGAGGCGTCCCGTCACGGCGTAGTCGCCCTCCAGCGCGGCCTGTTCCGCCAGCAACGCCGCGAGCGCCGCCTGCGTCTTGCGCAATGCGTCGAGGCGATCGCCCAGCACGTGCAGCTCGCCGATCGCGGCCTCGCTGGCGCTGCGGGCCGCCTGCTCTGCACGCTCCAGCGCCTCGACGTCGGGTCGCACGGCGCCGGCGATCGCGGCAGCGCTTTGCTCGAGCGCGCGCCGCGCCAGCAGCAACGCGTTCTCCTGCTCCCGCAGCCCCTGTTGCAGTCCGGCGAGCTCCGCCGGCTCGAGCAGCGCCTGGCGGAACGCCGACGCATCCGCGAATGGACTCGCCGCAAGGCGCTCCTGCCACGCCGCGTCCGCCTCCTGCAGCACCCCCGCGCTGCGCTCCAGCTCGGCCGCCGCCGCGCTCGCCTCGGCCCGGGCCCCCGCCAGGCTCTCGCGCGCCTGCTGCTGCGCCCGCTCCGCGGCCTCGCTCGCGGCCTCGCGGTGCGCCAGCGCCGCCGTCGTCG
>CAYXJM010000592.1:0-1990 GCA_964465455.1 uncultured Klebsiella sp. | reverse complement strand
GCCAGCACGTCGGTGGGGAAGTGCACGCCGAGGTAGACGCGCGAGAAGCCGATCAGCACGACCAGCAGAACCGCGAGCACGGTGAACCAGCGCCGCCCGGCCCAGGCGGCGATCAGGCCCCACTCGATCAGCGTGTGCTGCGCGTGGCCGCTGGGCGCGCCGAAGCCCATCTCGCGGTCCGGGCCGATGCGCGGCTCGAGGTCGAAGGGGCGCGGCTGCGCGAAGACGTCCTTCAGGCCGAAGTTCACCAGCGTCGACAGCAGCAGCGTCAGCAGCATGCGCGAGCCGGCGCGATAGCTCAGGCACCAGATCACGAAGGGCACGATGTAGATGTGCCCCTGGCCGCCGAGCGTGGTGACGGCGCGGAAGAACTGGTCGAGCAGCCCGGTGCGGTGTTGCTGGATCAGCAGTATCCAGTCCACGCCCCAGCCGAGTACCTCGTCCATGCCGCCTCCGTTCGCGTCGTCGTTGTCGTCGTGGCGCCCGTCAGAGCCCGCGCGCCTTGCGCACCTGTTCCCAGGCGTTCTGCACTTCCTGCGTGCGCTCGGTGGCCATCTTCACCATGTCCTCGGGCATGCCTTCCGCGATCAGCTTGTCGGGATGGTACTGGCTCATCAGGCGCCGGTACGCGCGCTTGACCTCCGCGTCGTCGGCCGACTCCGTCACGCCGAGCGCCGTGTAGGCATCCGCCAGCGAGCGCGAGGACGGCGCCGCGCCCGGGGCGTCGGAGAAGTGGTCCTGCGCGCTGAACATGCGCAGCATCTGCTCGAACGCCGCGTCGGAGAACCCGATGCGCGCCGCGATCAGCCGCAGCAGGGCGTGCTCGGGCGGCGCCATCGTGCCGTCGGCCGTCGCGGTGCTGAACAGGAACATCAGCAGCATCTGGCGCAGGCTCGCATGGGCACCGCACTGCGTCATGAAGCGCGTGAGCTGGCCCTCGGTGTCGAAGCCCGGTTGCGCGCCGCGCTTGAACAGCGCGATCGCCTCCTGGCGGTGCTCGGCGGAGAGGCCCATGCGCGCCATCAGCTGCTCGGTGACGGCGACTTCCTGCTCGCTGATGCGGCCGTCGCTCTTGGCGATGTGGCCCATCAGCGTGAAGGTGGTCTCGAAGAAGGTGCCCTGCACCGCCTTCAGCGTGCCGCCCACGAAGCGCTTCACGCGATGCACGCTGTCGACGAGGTGCCCGATCAGCACCCCGGCCACGGCGCCGAAAGGGCCCGCCGCGAGCAGGCCCAGGCCGCCGCCGATGAGTTTGCCGAGCCAGGGAGGTCGCTGCATGTGCCGCCGAGCCGTGAACGTTCGCGGCAGTGTAAGCGATTTGCGCCGGCGCCCGAAGCGCGGCCGCGGCGCGCGGCGCGACAAATTACAGCGCGTTAACTCATGCGCGCGGCGTTTGCGCATACGATGGACGTCACTCGCGCACAACCCGGGGGCACGCGGATGGACATGAAGGGCAAGGTGGTTCTGGTCACCGGCGGCGGCAGCGGCATGGGGCGGCTGGCCTGCCAGCTGATGAGCGGGCGCGGTGCGCGCGTCGTCGCGATGGACGTCAACGAGCAGGGCCTGGCGGAGACCGCGGGCGGTGACGCGAACATCGTCACGCGGCGCATCGACATCACCGATTTCGCGTCGGTGAGCGCCGCGGTGCGCGAGGCCGAGGACACGCTCGGCCCGGTGCACCGCGTCTACAACGCGGCCGCGATCATGCCGCTCGGCAAGCTGCTCGAACAGGACAATGCCACGGTGCAACGCATCATGGCGATCAACTACGGCGGGCTGGTGAACATCGCGCAGGCGGCGCTGCCCGCGATGGTGCGCCGCGGCGCCGGGGACTTCATCAGTTTCTCGTCGATGTCGGGGATCATCCCGACGCTGATGACCGGCGGCTACAACGCCTCCAAGTTCGCGGTATCGGCCTTCACGGAAGTGCTCTTCCACGAGAACCGCGCCAGCGGCGTGCGCTTTGCGTGCGTGTGCCCGCCGCCCGTGG
>CAYXJM010000591.1:0-1992 GCA_964465455.1 uncultured Klebsiella sp. | reverse complement strand
AAGGTGTCGCCGATCTGGATCGTGCCGTGGTTGTGCAGGCCGATGATGTCGCCGGAGACGGCGGTCTCCGCGGCCGAGCGCTCGCCGGCCAGGAAGGTCACGGCGTCGGCCACGCGCACGTCCTTGCCGATGCGCACGTGGCGCATCTTCATGCCCTGTTCGTAGGCGCCGGAACACACGCGCAGGAAGGCGATGCGATCGCGGTGGCGCGGGTCCATGTTCGCCTGGATCTTGAACACGAAACCGCTGAACGCCTGCTCCCCGGCCGCGACGCGGCGCGTCTCGGCGGCATGCGCCGCCGGGCCGGGCGCCCACTCGACGAAGCGGTCCAGCATCTCGCGCACGCCGAAATTGCCGAGCGCCGTGCCGAAGAACACCGGCGCCATGCGCCCGGCCAAGTACTCCTCGCGGTCGAACTCGTGGCTCGCCCCGCGCACGAGCTCGATCTGCAGCTTCAGCTCGTCGACGAGGTCGCCGAGCAGCGCGGCGGCCTCGGGACTGTCGAGCCCGGCGATGCGCACGTCGTCGGGAATGCGGTGCCCCTGGCCCGACTGGTAGACGTGGATCGTGTCGGTCGTGAGGTCGTAGAGGCCCTTGAAGCCCTTGCCCGAACCGATCGGCCAGTTGATCGGCGCGGCCTTGATGCCGAGCACCGACTCGATCTCGTCCATCACCTCGATCGGGTCGCGCGTCTCGCGGTCCATCTTGTTGATGAAGCCGAGGATCGGCGTGTCGCGCAGGCGGCACACCTCCATCAGCTTGATGGTGCGGTCCTCGACGCCCTTGGCGGCGTCGATGACCATCAGCACCGAGTCCACCGCGGTCAGGGTGCGGTAGGTGTCCTCGGAGAAGTCCTCGTGTCCCGGCGTGTCGAGCAGGTTCACGACGCACTCGCGGTACGGGAACTGCATCACCGACGAGGTCACCGAGATGCCGCGCTCCTGCTCCATCGTCATCCAGTCCGAGGTGGCATGACGGCCGCTCTTGCGCGCCTTGATCGTGCCGGCCATCTGGATCGCGTTGCCGAAGAGCAGCAGCTTCTCGGTGATCGTGGTCTTGCCCGCGTCCGGGTGCGAGATGATCGCGAAGGTGCGCCGCCGCGCGACCTCGCGTTGCAGCGCGGCCTCGTCCATCAACCGAGCTTGCGTCCGGCCTTGGCCGCGATGCGCATGCGCAGCGCGTTGAGGCGGATGAAGCCCTCGGCGTCCTTCTGGTTGTAGGCGCCGCGGTCGTCCTCGAAGGTGGCGATGCTCGCATCGAACAGGCTGTCGTCGGACTTGCGGCCCACGACCTGCACCGAGCCCTTGTAGAGCTTCAGGCGCACGGTCCCGTTCACGTACTGCTGCGACTGGTCGATGGCCGCCTGCAGCATGTGGCGCTCGGGCGACCACCAGTAGCCGGTGTAGACGAGGCTCGCGTAGCGCGGCATCAGCTCGTCCTTCAGGTGAGCGACCTCGCGGTCGAGCGTCAGCGACTCGATCGCGCGGTGCGCCTTCAGGATCACGGTGCCGGCCGGGGTCTCGTAGCAGCCGCGCGACTTCATGCCGACGTAGCGGTTCTCGACGAGGTCGAGCCGGCCGACGCCGTTGTCGCCGGCCACCTTGTTCAGGTGGATCATCACGCTCGCCGGGCTCATCGCCTGGCCGTCGACGCTCACCACGTCACCGCCGCGGAAGCCGAGCTCGATGTAGGTGGGCTTGTCGGGCGCCGCCTCGGGAGCCACCGACCAGCGCCACATGTCCTCCTCGGGCTCCCAGTACGGGTCCTCGAGGCCGCCGCCCTCGTAGGAGATGTGCAGCAGGTTGGCGTCCATCGAGTACGGCGACTTCTTGCCGCGCTTCATCTCCACGGGGATGTCGTGCTTCTCGCAGTAGGCGAGCAGCGTCTCGCGCGACGTGAGGTCCCACTCGCGCCACGGCGCGATCACGCGCACGCCCGGCATCAGCGCGTAGGCGCCGAGCTCGAAGCGCACCTGGTCGTTGCCCTTGCCGG
>CAYXJM010000590.1:0-1993 GCA_964465455.1 uncultured Klebsiella sp. | reverse complement strand
CTGACGCCGTGGGGCGCGGAAATCGCCGGCACGCCGGACGGCAGCTATCCCGCCTACGAAGGCGGCATCAAGGAGCCGCCGCCGGGATTCGATCCGAAGAGCGGCACGTGGCCCGATCCGTTCCCCGACGACCGACCGCTGTTCTCCATCGACGCCACGAACATGGCGCAGTACCAGGACCGGCTCATGGAGGCGCAGATGGAGTTGATGCGCCGCTACCCGGACTACCGCCTCGACGTCTACCCCACACGCCGCAGCGCGATGATTCCCGAGCAAGGCGCCAGCCGTGCACTGGCCAACGCGCGCAATCCCGAGTGCAGGACCAGCAGCGACGGCGTGGGGCTCTACGGCTGCTGGGGCGGCACGCCGTTTCCCGTTCCGAAGAACGGCTACGAGGCGATGTGGAACCACCTGCTGACCTATACCTCGCCGGGCGAGACCAACAGCGTCGGCTACCTCGCCAACGCCAACGGCGCGATCACGATGTTGCTGCTCTCGCAAACGGTGAGCGATTACCCGTATTTCAATCTGCAGCAGAAACCCTACGAGGGCGCGGGCATCTACTACCTGCGTTCCCTGTCGACGACCCTCGATCCCGCGCGCGAAGCCGGCACGCAGACGCTGCTGTGGTACCCGCTGCATTACGATTCGGAAGAGCAACGGGCTTGGAGCTACCAGGCGGGACAGCGCCGGGTGCGCCTGGCGCCGGAGTTTGCCTACGACACCCCGGTGGCCCAGTTCGGCGGCGCGATGTTCTTCGACGAGATCAACCTGTTCGCGGGGCGCATGGACCGGTTCAGGTTCGAACTGAAGGGCCGCAAGCTCATGTACATGCCGTACAACAACTACCGCATGCACCTGTTGCGCGGCGATCCGGCGCAGCTGCTGGGACCTCACCATTTCCATCCGGACAAGGTGCGCTACGAGTTGCGCCGCGTGTGGGTGGTGGAGGCCACGCCCCTGCCCAACGCCCGCCACATGGCCAAGCGCAAGCTCTTCTACCTCGACGAGGATTCGTGGATCGCGCTCGCCTACGAGGGCTGGGACCAGTCGGACAAACTGTTCCGCGTGCTGCTCAGCAACACCATGGCGAACTACTACACCGGCGGCATCATCCAGGGCGCTTCGGTGCAGGCCTACGATCTGGCGCGCGGCCAGTACGCGGGGCTGCAGCTGCTGATCGCGCCGCGCTGCTACATCCGCTACGGCCTGCCGCAGCAGCCGGACGCGGAGATGGCGCCGGCCCGGATGGGCGCGCGCGGCATACGGTGAGAGGGCTTGCTCAGCGCAGCAGCGAACCGCCGTTGACGTGGTAGACCTGCCCGTTGATCCAGCGGCCGTCTTCCGACAGCAGCATCGCCGCGACGCCGGCGATATCCTCGGGCTTGCCCAGGCGGCGCCCGCGAACCTGCCGCATCATGTAGTCGCGCAGTTCCTGCGTCAGGTTGCCGCTGACTTCCATCTCGGGCGTCACCGTGAAACCCGGCGCCACGCAGTTCGACGTGATGCCCTCGCGTCCCCAGCGCGAGGCGACGTGGCGCATCAGCGCGTTCAGGCCGCTCTTCGAGGCGGCATAGGACGGCCGCACCGGCTCGCCCGCATCCGCGGAGCCCGAGGTCGTGTACACGATCGCACCGCCGCCGCGCGCAAGGAGGTGCGGCAAGACGGCGCGCGTGCACAGCAGGTGACCGCGCAGGTTGATCGCCAGCGTGCGGTCGAAAACCGCGAGATCCACGTCGAGCGCATCGCCGTCCTGCATGATCGCGCGCAGGTCCGCCGCGTTGATGTGCGCGCCGTCCAGCCCGCCCAGCCGGTCGACGGCGGCCGTCACGGCGGCGGTTACCGAGGCCTCGTCCGCGAGATCGATGTACACGGCGAAGGCCTCGCCTCCCACCTGCACGACATCGGCCGCCACGGCCTCGGCGCCGGCGAGGTTGAGGTCGGCGGCGCAGACCCGCGCGCCCTCGGCCGCAAGCCGGCGCACCGTGGCCGC
>CAYXJM010000589.1:0-2004 GCA_964465455.1 uncultured Klebsiella sp. | reverse complement strand
TGGTGCGTCGGCCGCGCCTCGCGGCGGTTCATGTCGCGCCAGCGCTCCATCTCGGTGCGGGCCTCGGCCGTGAAGTCCAGGCCCGCGAAATCGTACAGGCGCCGGATTTCGCCGAGCGGATTGCTGACGGTGTCCTCGTACCACATGTCCAGGTAGCGCTCGTCGTGGCCCGCGTCGCGAAAGCGCATCGTCGCGTTCATCCCGGTCGCCCACTTCTCGCACCAGTGCTTCGCGATCGCCGGTTTGTCGGCCGCTTCCGTGAACGGGTACGTCAGCGCGTACATCATGCTGCCGTAGGAGGGCATCAGCTGCAGCGGGTCGCGGTGCGTCTGCAGCACCTTCGCATCGGGGAAGGTCGCGAACAGCGCCTGCGGGAAGTGGATGTGGTGCGGCGCCTTCAGCACCCAGCGCTCGGCCTTCAGCCCGAACTGCTTCTTCTGCCACTGCAGGAACTGCAGCAACCGCTTCAGGTAGCAGTAACCGGGTCCCTGGTCCTGGCGCTCCAGCCAGACACCGAAGTCGGGCATGTGCGCGTAGGACTCTGGCACCGTGCTGTAGAACGTCTGCTCCAGCAGCATGATGTCCTCGTCTGGACCGCGCGCATCCATCGGGTGAATGGAGGCGAGCTCGGGCGATGCCTCGAGCATCGCGCGCACCTCGGCCTCGGCGACCGCGATGCGCGGGTCGGCACCCGTCGCGAAGTCCGTGCCCGGCATCGGCACCGGGTAACGCACTTCGTACCACAGCGGCGCGTACAGCCGGTGGTCCGAGGCGATGGTGCGGTGCATCATCGTGGTGCCGGTGCGCGGCAGCCCGACGATCACGAGAGGCGCGACGATCGTCTCGTCGAGGATTTCGGGATGACGTTGGAACCAGTCCTCCGCGCGCAGGCGCGTGATCAGCACGTTGCGGATGCGTTCGCCGAAGAAGGCGCGCCCGGCATCGTTCAGCCGTGCCTCGGTGTTCAGCGCCTCGACCAGGCGCCGCATCGGCTCGCGGAAGCTCGCGTCGCCGAAATCGTCCAGCCCGGTCTCGCGCCGCGCCTCCTCGAGCAGTACGTCGCCGTCCAGTTTGTCCGTTGCCATCCCCGTCACGCCTTCAGATCCCGGAACTTCACCACCCGCGTAGTCGGGTGCACGAACTCCTTCGCGCCGATCCAGCGGAAACACAGCGTCCCGAGACGGTGACCCGCGGTGTCGAGCCAGTTCGGCAACCCGGGATCGCGGTGCGCCAGCACCATCGTGACGCCGCCGTCGGGGCGGTACGTCGCCGTGTGCTTGTTCACGTGGATGCGGTGGTAGCGGTAGTCGAGCGACTCCATCCAGTAGTTGTCGGTCTGCAGGTTCCACGCGAGGCACTCGGGAATGCGTTCGACCTCGATCACCAGCGCCTCGTCCTCGGCCAGCTCGAAATAGCCGTGATAGTAGAAGATGTTCGGGTCGCCGCCCACGGCGTGGCAGACCTTCTGGTCCGCAGGCGGCAGTTCGTTCGGCCGGGCCCGGTAAGAGGCGGCCCAGTCGGCGAACAGGCGCGCGGTGTTGCCGATGAACGTGGCCGCGGTACCCAGATTGCGGTCGAAGGTCTCGGCCGTCAGCGGCTGAGGCGTCGCGCCCCTGTCGGCGCGCTCGATCGTGATCTCGGCCGGCACTTCGCGCGCGCGGTCCATGAACGTCTGGCGGATCAGCAGCGACTGCGAGTCGGCGTCCATCGGCAGCCAGTTGCCCGGCTTCGGCGTGGCGCTCAGGATGATCTCGAAGCTGCCGTCGGGGTTCACCTGCAGCTGGTTGCTGTCGAGGAAGCCGGTCTCGATCTGCTTGAAGTTCTCGGCATAGCTGCCCTTGCTGGTCGCCATGCTGATGTAGTACACGCTGCCGCGCTTGCCGCGGATCACGTAGTCGTGGCGGCCGTCGACCACAGCCTTTTCGTAGATGTTGTCGGGGTTGTCGGCACCGATCTTGATGGTCTCGTGCGAGGGCTTGTACAGCACCGGGAAGGCCGGGTCGT
>CAYXJM010000588.1:0-2007 GCA_964465455.1 uncultured Klebsiella sp. | reverse complement strand
ACGGTCGGCGTGCCGGGCGTGGGCGTGCCCGAGGGCGTCTCGATCGGCATCAACGTGCTCGGGGAGATCACGGCGCGCGTCGGCTTCAACCTGCAGGGACAGGGCCAGTACACCGTGGCCGCGCAGGTGCTGGCCGACTACTTCGGCGTCGAGATGGATGCCGTGCGCGTGGTCTACGCCGACACCGACAACGCGCCGCCGCATTTCGGGCCGGGCGGCAGCCGGCTCGGTGTCGCGATCACCGGCGCGATCCTCGGCGCCTGCGAGACGATCGCCGGGAACCTGCGCCACGTGGCCGCGCGGCTGATGCAGGCGCCGCCCGAACAGGTGGAGCTGATGGACGGGAAGCTGCGCGTGAAGGGCGTGCCGGGTGCCGAGATGGCGCTGGCGCAGGTCGTGGGCGCGATGCTCTCGCGCAGCGACCTGATGCCGGAGGGCATGCAGGCCGGCGCCTCGGTGACCAGCGTCTGGACCGCGCCCGGACGCACCGCGCCCGATGCCGAGGGCCGCTGCAAGAGCTACCTGACGGCGGCGAATGCCTGCCACGTGGTACTGGTCGAGGTGGACGCCGAGACCGGCAAGACCGAGATACTGAAATACTTCATCGCCGACGACTGCGGCACGCGGCTCAATCCCGCGACCGTGGAGGGCATGATCCAGGGCGGGGTCGCGCAGGGCGTCGGTGCGGCGCTGTTCGAGCAGTACGTCTACAACGAGAACGCGCAGCCGCTCGTCTCGACCTTCATGGATTACCTGATCCCCACCGTCAACGAGGTGCCGATGACCGAGAAGGCGGCGATCGTGACGCCATCGCCCTTCGCGCCGCTCGGCGCCAAGGGTTGCGGCGAGGGCGCCATCCACACCACCCCCGCGGCGGTGATCTGCGCGATCAACGACGCGCTGGCGCCGCTCGGCACGATGGTGCGCGAGACGCCGGCCTCGCCGCACCAGGTGTGGTCCCTGATCCGGGCCGCGCGCGCGGCGCGCGGCGAATGAAGCAGCACAGGCGGGGGTAGCCGACATGAGCGGAGCGCTGGACGACATCGTGGTGCTCGACCTGACGCGCGGCTTCGCGGCCTCGATGACGGCCGCCTTCCTCGGCGACTTCGGCGCGCGCGTGATCCGGCTCGAGCCCGCCCGCGTCGCGGCACCGGCCGCCGGCGCTGCCGCGGACGGACCGCGCGCAGCGACCTGGAACCACGAGGCCGACCTGATCCACCGCAACAAGGAGAGCCTCGCGCTCGACCCCGCGTCGGCGCGCGGGCGCGCGGTGCTCGACGACCTCGTGGCCCGCTGCGACGTGATCCTCACCGACTGGCCGCTCGCGGAGCTCGCCGCACTGGGCGCCGATTACGTCGCCGCCTCCGCGCGGCGCCCCGACATCGTCGTGGCGCGCCTGTCGGGTTTCGGCCCGAAGGGCGCGGACCGGGAGCTGCCGGCGATCGACGAACTCGCGGCGGCGCGCACCGGCATGATGCCCATCGTGCAGCAGCCGGGCCAGCCGCCGGTCTACACCGGAGCCGGCGCGATGCACGCGACCGTGCTGCTCGCATTCGGCATCGTCACCGCGCTGCTGCATCGCCAGGCGAGCGGCGAGGGACAGCAGGTCGACACCTCGCTGTTCGCCGGCAACCTCTACGGCGCGAGCCTCGATCTGCAGGCTTTCCTGGCGATCGGCGCGGGCGACCGCCTGCTGAACCCGATCTCGCGCCTCGACGTCTCGAACCCGATGTCCGGCTCGCTCTACGCCAGCGCCGACGGGCGCTGGGTGACGCTCACGATGCCCGACACCGACCGGTGGTGGCCGGATCTCGCCGAGATGACCGGGCTGGATGCCGGGGATCCGCGTTTCGACACCCACGAGAAGCGTTGCGATCTGAACCGCCTGGAACTGATCCATGCGTTCGAGGCAGCGTTCGCGCGCCAGAGTGCCGGGCACTGGCGCGCGCTGTTCGCCGCGAGGGGCATGTCGGCGGATATCATCGAACGCTTCGATTACCCCGCGAG
>CAYXJM010000587.1:0-2007 GCA_964465455.1 uncultured Klebsiella sp. | reverse complement strand
AGCACGAGCTGGCGCTTGCCGCTGTCGAGCACGGCCGAATCGGGCACGCTGAGCACGGGACGATTGCGGCGCTCGACCTGGATATCGACGCGACCGTACATGCCGGGGCGCAGGCGAAGATCTGCATTGGGCAGCTGCACGCGGACTTTCGCGGTCCGCGTGGTCTCGTCCAGTGTGGGGTAGACGAATCCCACGCGGCCCGCGAAGACCTCGGACGGAAAGGAATCCACGTGCAGGCTCACTGCCTGCCCCGTCCGGAGGTCCGCGATGTCCTGCTCGTAGACGCTCGCCATCAGCCAGACCTCGCGCAGGTCCGCGAGGCGATAGAGCATTTCGCCGGGCATGAAGCGCATGCCCTGCACGGCGGCTTTCTCGAGCACCACGCCGTCGGCCGGGGCGCGGAAGATGACCGCGCGCTGCGGCTCGTCGCGCGCCTCTAGGGCGCGGATATCGGCCTCGGTCATCTGCCAGTTCAGCAGCCGCGCGCGGGCGGTCTGCAGCAGTTCGTCGGCGAGCTGCCCGGTGCCGCGGCGTTTCGCGTCCAGGGCGAGCAGGTATTCCTGCTGCGCCGCCACGAGTTCCGGACTGTAGGCGGAGAACAGCGCCTCGCCGCGGCGCACCGCGCGTCCGGTCTCGTTCACGTTCAGCGTCTCGATCCAGCCCTCGACGCGCGGTGCGATCGTGACCAGCGAACGCTCGTCGGCCTCGATGACGCCGACGGTCATGATGTCCGAGCGGATTTCGCGCGGCGCCGCCGCCTCGGTGCGCACGCCGATCTTCTGCACCTTCTCCGGCGCGATGCGCAGGATGTTGCCGGTGCCCTCGTCGCCCTCGTATACCGGGACGTAGTCCATGCCCATGCCGTCCTTCTTCGGCACCGGCGAGGTGTCCGCCAGGCCCATCGGGTTGCGGTAATAGAGGATCTTGCGCGCGCGCGCCGCCGGCTCCTCGTGTGCCGCGTGCTCGGGCGTGGCGGCGTGCTGCCCGGACCAGCGCCCCAGCAACACGCCGGCTCCGAGCAGCGCGATTGCTGCCAGCAGGTATCCGGTCCTGTTCATGGCTGTACTCCCGTGATTCTCTCGAACTGCGCCACGGCCATCTGCTGCTGCACGGTGGCCTCGACGCTCTGCAGGCGGACGTTGCGTATCTGCCGCGCGGCCTCGATCAGCGTGTCGAAGTCGACCTGCCCGGCCTGGTAGCCGGCGATCGCGGAGCGGTAGTTGATCTGCGCTTCGGCGAGCAGCTGCTCGTCGAACAGCTTCTGCCGCGCGCGCGCGGCCTCGTAGTCGGCCAGCGCCTCGCCGGCCGAAGATCGCAGCCGCACCAATTCGGCGCGTTGCCTGTCCTGCGCGGCGGCGAGCATCGCCACCTGCTCCCTTTCCATCGCGCGGGTGCCGCCGTAGAGCGGGACCTTGACGCCGAGCATCAGCTCCCAGGTGTCGACGCTGTTGCCCGTCTGCACCGGCGTGACGCCCACGGCAAGATCCGGATAGCGCTCGCGTGCGGCGAGCTCGCGAGTGGCGCGGCGTTTCTGCACCTCTCGTTCCGCGATCGCGAGCGCCGGCGAATCGGCACCCTGTGATTGATCGAAGCGACGCCAGGCTGGCGCGAACCCGCCGGTGTCGGGCAGTCCCGCGGGCGCCGCGACCGGCGCATCGAGCGGGTCACCGACGAGGCTGTTGATCACGACGCTGGCGCGCCGGTAGCGGCCGTTCAGCTCTTCGGCCTCGGCGCGCAGCATCGTCTGCTCGGTCCTGGCCTTGATGACGTCCTGCTGGGCGGCCAGACCGTTCGCGTAGCGCTTGCGTGCGCTGAGCTCCATGTCCGCGAGCAGCGCCTGGACCTCGGCATTGATGCTGCGACCGATATGCGCCGCGTAGAGTTCGGCGTAGGTCGCGCGCAGCATCGCGCGCAGTTCGGCCAGCGTCAGTTCCGCGCGCGCCTGCGCTGCCGCGTAGCCGGCCTCGGCCGCATCGCGCTTCAGGCCGCGCTTGCCCCACAGGGGAA
>CAYXJM010000586.1:0-2009 GCA_964465455.1 uncultured Klebsiella sp. | reverse complement strand
CTCGCCGAGCAGCGAGGAATTCGACGAGATGTTGACGATGCTCCCGTGCTTGCGCCCGAGCATGTCCTCGGCCACCGCCTGGCAGCAGTTCACCACGCCGTCGATGTTCAGCGCGATCTCCCAGCGCCGGCCTTCCTCGTCGAACTTCTCGAAGTCCGAGGGGTGGGCGACACCGCCGGCGTTGTTCACCAGCACGTCGACGGGACCGAATTCACGCCGCGCCTCGGCGACCATCGCATCGACGCTGTCGCGGCGTGTCACGTCGGTCTTCACCGCGAGCACGCGGCCCTCCAGGCCCAGCGCGCGCGTCTCCTCGGCCAGCTTGCGCCCGGTCGCCTCGTCGCGCGAGGCGCTGACCACGTTGCAGCCCTCGCGCGCGAATTCCAGTACCAGGCCGCGGCCGATGCCGCCGCTGCCGCCGGTGATGATTGCCGTCTTGCCGGCGAGTCCGAGATCCATGGTGTGCTCCCTGTGTCAGTGGTTCGTCAGGCTTCAATCTATCTGCGGCGAGGCAAGGCGCGCATGCACCGCGCCGTCCACCGGTACCACCGCGCCGTTGATGAATTCAGCGGCATCGCTGGCAAGGAACACCGCGGCGCGCGCGATGTCCTCGCCGGTGCCGAGACGCCCGCTCGGGACCTGGCGGGCAAAGCGCGCCAGGCCGTCCTCGAAGGTGCCGAGCCAGGCGCGCACGGGTGGCGTGTCCATCGGGCCCGGTGCGATCGTGTTGGCGCGGATGCCGCGGCCGCCGTACTCGGTCGCGATGCTGCGCATCAGGCTGATCACGCCGGCCTTGGCGGCGCCGTAGACCGCCAGCCCCGTCGCGGCGTTCATGCCGGCGCCGGAAGACGTGCTGAGGAAGCAGCCGCTGCCCTGCGCCAGCATCACCGGCAGCGCCGCGTGCACGGCGTAGTACACCGCGTCGAGGTTGAGCGCCATGATGCGGCGGTAGTCCGCGAGCCCCTGCTCTCCGGTCGGCGTCGGCGTCGCACCGCCGGCGTTGCTGAACATCACGTCGAGGCGGCCGAATGCCGCGACCGCGTGCGCGACCATCGTCTGCACCTGGTCGGCATCGGTGACGTCGGCGACGTGGGCCTTCACGCGCCCCGCCGGCAACTCGTGCACCGCCGCCTCGAGCGCCGGCGCATTGACGTCCACCGCGAGCACGCGTGCGCCCTCGGCGGCGAAGGCGTGCAGCGAGGCGCGGCCTATGCCGCTGGCGGCGCCTGTGATCACGACGACTTTCTGCTCCAGTCCCAGGTTCATCGCTTGTCCTCCCGTCGCATGGCCTCAGTGTCCCCAGCGCTGCAGCACGCCGCGGCGACGCGCCGCGATCTGCTCCGCGCGCGCGGCGGGAGTCACGCGCTTCGCGTTCGCGGGCAGGTGGCGCCCGAGCTCGGCGAGCTTCACCTGCGTGCCTTGTGGCTGCGGGTAGTGGTCGGCGAGCATCCAGCGGATCGTCATGTAGCCCTCGCTGAAGCCCGATGGGTCGAGCCAGTTCGCCACGCCCGGGTCGACGTGCGAGACCACGAGGATCAGTTCGCCGTCGTCTTCCAGCTGCGCGTAGTGGCAGTTGGTGCCGCAGAGCCGGTTGCGGTAATCCAGCGAGGACCACCAGTAGTTGCCGAACTCCACGGCCCAGTACTCGGCGGCCGGCGGCTTCACGCGCACGATCAGTGCCTCGTCGGCGGGTACGGCCCAGTACGCGATCATCGGCTCCCCGCCGGGGGTGGCGTCGAGCGCGTTGCTGTCGAGCTGGCGGTACGACAGGAAGGTGTTCGGGCGCGCCTTCCACTTCTCGAGCATGTCGGCCCAATACGCCACCGACTCGCCGACCCAGCGCGCCGCCTCGCCCAGCCCCGCGACCAGCCGCGGCGTGTCCACCACGGGCGGCGCCGCGGGCGGACCGAGGCGGTCGATGCGCGCGCGCATCGGCGTTTCGTGCTCCCAGTCCGCGAAGAACTGGCGGAAGGTGACGCGGAAGGTGTCCGGGGTGGTGCGCAGCCAGT
>CAYXJM010000585.1:0-2019 GCA_964465455.1 uncultured Klebsiella sp. | reverse complement strand
CGGCGTGGTGGCAAGGTAATCGAGGTAGACGGGCAGGCGCATCGCGGGCGCGGCCGGCGGCCGCTCAGCGCAGCACGGTCAGGTTGATCTCGCCCGCAGCGCGCTCACGCCCGGCGCGCGACCGGCGCTCGTCCTGGCGGCGCGAGACCCGCTGCACCTCGCCGCGGGCGACCAGCTCGGCCAGCGTGATGCCGCTCAGGAAGGCGTGGATCTGCTCGCTCAGGTCGTTCCACAGCGTGTGCGTGAGGCAGATCTCGCCCTGCTGGCAGCCGCCCTTGCCCTGGCAGGCGGTGGCCTCGTAGGTCTCGTTCACGGCGTCGATGATCGAGGCGACGCTGATCTCGGTGCCCGGACGCTGCAGGCGGTAGCCGCCGCCCGGGCCGCGCACGCTGGTGACGAGCCCGGCGCGGCGCAGGCGCGCGAACAGCTGCTCGAGGTAGGAGAGCGAGATTTCCTGGCGGGCCGAGATGTCGGACAGGCTGACGGGGCTCCCGCCCTCGTGCAGCGCGAGGTCGAGCATCGCGGTCACCGCGTAACGTCCCTTGGTGGTCAAGCGCATCGGCGATACCGGAGGGGGCAACGGGCGGACAGTATTCTTATTCCGAGCTTGACAGTCAAGAATTGCGGGCGGATTCACGCGCGCCGGCCGCGCGGATCTTGCCCACCTCGGTGAGGATCCCGCGCAGGATGTTGAGCTCCATCTGGTCCAGGCGCACGCGGTTGAACAGCCGCCTCAGGCGCGTCATCAGCTGGCGCGGCGCGGCCGGGTTGAGGAAGCCGATGTCGGCCAGCGTCGCCTCGAGGTGCTCGTAGAAACGCTCCATGCCCTCGACCGTCGCGAGCGGTTCGTCCCAGTCCGGGGCCGCCATTGCCCCCTGCTGCTCGAGCGCCGTCATGCGCAGCTCGTAGCAGAGCAGCTGCACCGCGGCGGCGAGGTTCAGCGAGCTGTAGTCCGGGCTGGTCGGCACGTGCACGTGCCAGTGGCAGAGCCGCAGCTCCTCGTTGGTGAGACCCGAGTCCTCGCGCCCGAAGACCAGCGCGATCTCCTCGCCGCGGCGCTCCCCGAGGCACAGCGGCCCGAGCCCGCGGGGTCCGAGCTGCGGCAGCTGGATGCGCCGCTCGCGCGCGCTGGTGCCGATCACGAGGCTGCAGTCGGCCACCGCCTCCGCCAGCGAGGCCGTGACCACGGCGGACTCGAGCACGTCGGTGGCCTGCACCGCGCGGTAGGTGGCCTCGCGGTGCGGGAATTCGACCGGGGCGGCGAGGTACAGGCGTCGCAGGCCCATGTTCTTCATCGCGCGCGCGGCCGCGCCGATGTTGCCCGAGTGCACCGTGCCCACCAGCACGATGCGCACCCGCGCCAGCTCCCGCCCTATCGCCGCCTCGTCCGTGCTCTCGCCCATTCCCGCCGCTTCCGTCCGAAAGCGTGCATTTTGCGCGGCCGGGCCCGTCCTGCAAAGCGCCGCGCGGACCTGCTGCTATAATCGCGCGCCCTTTTTCGGGGCCCGCACAAGGAGATTCCCGCCGATGCATCCCATGGTCAACATCGCACTCGCGGCCGCCCGCAAGGCAGGCGAGATCATCGCGCGCGCGGCCGACCGCATCGACATGATCGAGGTGGGGCGCAAGTCCGGCAACGATTTCGTGACCGAGATCGACCGCGCCGCCGAGCGCGAGATCATCTTCCAGCTGCGCAAGGCCTACCCCGACCACCTGATCCTCGCCGAGGAGAGCGGCGCCTCGGGCGACGCGGGCAAGGCCGGCGGCTACCAGTGGATCATCGACCCGCTGGACGGCACCACGAACTTCACCCGCGGCATCCCGCACTTCGCGGTATCGATCGCCTGCGTGCGCGACGGTCGCCTCGAGCACGCCGTGGTCCTCGACCCGGTGCGGCGCGAGGAATTCACCGCCACGCGCGGCCAGGGCGCGCAGCGCAACGGCCGCCGCATCCGCGTCAGCACGCGCGCCGGGCTGAAGGAAGCGGTGCTCGGCACCGGCATACCGTTCTGCGAACCC
>CAYXJM010000584.1:0-2022 GCA_964465455.1 uncultured Klebsiella sp. | reverse complement strand
TAGTCCATGTAGTTCTGCGTGTCGGGCAGCACGGCCATCGTGAACGCGCGGTCCGACGGCGCGGTCGGCGGCGTGGCGGCGCAGGCGACCAGCAGCAGGGCCGCTGCAGCGGCGGCAATGGCGCGGCGCCAGGCGATCGAGTCGAGCCTCATCCTGTTCTCCCCGTGTCCGGTCTGTGGTGCGACGGCGCGTGGCGCCGCAGCGCTTGCGCTAGTCTCCGCCGCTGCCGTAGCCCAGCCGGCGCAGGCTTTCCTCGATCTCGGCCAGGACCGACGGATCGTCGATGGTGGCCGGAGGCCGGTACATCTCCCCGTCGGCGATCGCGCGCATCGTGGCGCGCAGGATCTTGCCGGAGCGGGTCTTCGGCAGGCGCTGCACGATGGCGCAGGTCTTGAAGGCCGCGACCGGTCCGATGCGCTCGCGCACGCGCCGCACCGCCTCGTCGACGATGAGGCGGTGATCGCGCGCGACGCCCGCCTTCAGCACCAGCAGCCCGAGCGGGATCTGGCCTTTCAGTTCGTCGTGCACGCCCACCACCGCGCACTCCGCGACGTCGGGATGCGTGGCCAGCGCCTCCTCGATCGCGCCGGTGGACAGCCGGTGCCCGGCCACGTTGATCACGTCGTCGGTGCGCGCCATCACGAACACGTAGCCGTCCTCGTCGACGTAGCCCGCATCCCCCGTTTCGTAGTGCCCGGGATAGGTCGTGAAGTAGGACTTCAGGAAACGCTCGTCGTGGTTCCACAGCGTGGTGAAGGCGCCGGGTGGCAGCGGCAGCGCGATCGCCAGCGCGCCCAGCTCGCCCTGCGCGCGCGGCGTGCCGTCGGGGGCCAGCACCTCGAGGCGGTAGCCCGGGACCGGCAGCGTCGGCGAGCCGGCCTTCACCGGCAGCAGGCCGAGCCCGGTGCAATTGGCGCAGATCGACCAGCCGGTCTCGGTCTGCCACCAGTGGTCGATCGCCGGCACGCCCAGGATCTCCTGCGCCCAGTTGAGCGTCTCCGGGTCGCAGCGCTCGCCGGCGAGGAACAGCGTGCGCAGGCACGAGACGTCGTAGTCGGCCAGCAGCCTCGCGTGCGGGTCTTCCCTGCGGATGGCGCGGAACGCCGTGGGCGCGGCGAAGAGCGCCTTCACGCGGTGCTGCGCGACGACCCGCCAGAAGGCCCCGGCGTCCGGCGTGCCCACGGGCTTTCCTTCGTAGAGCACGGTGGTGGAGCCGTTCACGAGCGGACCGTAGGTGATGTAGGAATGGCCCACCACCCAGCCGACGTCGGAAGCCGCCCAGAAGATGTCGCCGGGCAGGACGTCGTAGATGTTGCGCATGCTCCAGGCGAGCGCCACGAGGTAGCCGCCGGTGTCGTGCACCACGCCCTTGGGCTGCCCGGTCGTGCCCGAGGTGTAGAGGATGTACAGCGGGTGCGTCGCGGGCACACCGACGCAGGCCGCGGGCTCGGCCCGGCGCACGGTCGCGTGCCAGTCGAGGTCGCGCTCGGGGACGAGCGTGGCGCTGGCCTCGCGGCGTTGCAGCACGAGACACCGGCGCGGCTTGTGCCGCGCCATGTCGATCGCCGCGTCCAGCAGCGGCTTGTACTCGACGATGCGGTTCACCTCGATGCCGCAGGAGGCCGAGAGCACCACGACCGGCTCGGCGTCGTCGATGCGCACCGCGAGCTCGTTGGCGGCGAAGCCGCCGAACACCACCGAGTGGATCGCCCCGATGCGCGCGCAGGCGAGCATCGCCATCACGGCCTCGGGGACCATCGGCATGTACACGAGGACGCGGTCGCCGGTCCTGACACCGAGCGCCAGCAGTGCCCCGGCCAGCCGCGCGACCTCGTCGCGCAGTTCCGCGTAGGTGTAGCTCTGCACCGTGCCGGTCACCGGGCTGTCGTAGATCAGCGCGGCATCGCCGCCGCGCCCCGCCGCGACGTGGCGGTCGAGGGCGTTGTGGCAGGCGTTCAGCTCGCCGTCGGGGAACCAGCGGTCGAACGGCGTCCTGCTGCGGTCGAGCACGGTGCGCGGCGG
>CAYXJM010000583.1:0-2022 GCA_964465455.1 uncultured Klebsiella sp. | reverse complement strand
TGGGTGCCATCGATGCCACGGCGGGCTACGAGCCGCTCGAGCAGATGGCCGAGGCGGCACTGCTGCTCTGCAGCGAGCCGCCGGCGCAGTGTTCTGCGCTGTGCGTACTCAGTGGGCCGTTGCTCGCGCGCCATGGGCGCGTGGTGCGCGGGCTGGACGGCAAAACGATGGCCGCGATGGCGGGCTGACATACGCGCGCGATGCGCGCGTGCGGGTTCTGCTGGATCCGGACGCCGTGCCGTACGCCATGCGCCACGAACTGCCCATGATGCGAACTCCCGGCGCCGGCACGCCCATGGGACGAATCGCCGAGCCGGCTGAAATCGCCGCGGTGGTGCTGAGCATCACCGAGCCCGCATGCGTGTTTCTCAACGGTGACGATGTCCGGGCCGACGGGGCAGCGTCGGCGTGACGAGCACCGCTAGAAGGCCCGCCCTCACGCGATGCGGTAGTCCTCCGGCTTCGGTCCGCGCGTCATCAGCCAGTACTCCACCAGCTTGTAGGGGTTCGACATGATGATGCGCCCGGCCTTGTTCTTGTAGTAGCTCTTCGCGTCGGGGCGCGACCAGATCAGCCCCGCCAGCTTCGTGTCGACCGCGTCCTGCCAGGCATCGGCCGCCTCCTGCGTGGGCTCGAGCGCCTTCGCGCCGCGTGCGTTCAGCAATTCCAGGCACTCCATCGCGTAGTGCACCTGCGTCTCGGAGACGATGTTCTGCCCGCCGGCGTGGTTCGGCGCGCTGTTCGGCCCCACGCTGAGGAAGAAGTTCGGGTAGCCCGGCACCGTGACGCCGAGGTAGGCGCGCGGATCGTCCTCGCCCCATTCCTCGCGCAGGTTGCGCCCGCCGCGGCCGATGATCTTCAGCCCGCCGGTCATGTCCGAGACGTCGAAGCCCGTGGCGCAGATGATCACGTCGACCGCTGCCTTGCGGCCGTCCTTCAGCACGATGCCGTCCTCGACGATGTGGTCGAGCGTGTTGTCCTCGAGCGTCACGTTGTCGCGCGTGAGCGTGTCCAGCCACCCGATGTCCATGCAGATGCGCTTGGCGAACACCGGGTAGGCCGGGATCAGCTTTTGCTGCAGGTCCGGGCGGTTCGCGAGCTTCGCGTGGTAGTTCTGCAGGCAGTACTGGCGCACGCCCTCGTTGTAGGCCGAGATCGAGGTGTCCTGGTGCGGCCACTCGGGGTCGATCTGGATGTTCGCATACAGGCCGTCCGCGGCGAACCAGTAGGCGCGGAAGCGGAACCACTCGGCGTAGTGCGGGATGTGGCGCTGCGCCCAGCGCACGGTCTCGGGCACCTCGACGTAGTGGTTCGGCATCAGCCAGTGGCGCGAGCGCTGGAATATCGTGAGGTGCTCCACCTCGGGCGCGATCGCCGGTCCCACCTGCACCGCGCTGGCGCCGGTGCCGATCAGCGCCACGCGCTTGCCCGCGAGCGACACCGAGTGGTCCCAGGCTGCGGTGTGCATCCTCGCGCCCTTGAAGGACTCGAGCCCCGGGATCTCCGGCCACGACCAGCGGTTCACCGGCCCGTGTGCGTTCATCACGGCATTGGCGCGCTCGATGCGAGCGCCGCTGGCATCCTCGAGCTCGACGTTCCAGCATTGCGCGCTCTCGTCCCAGGTGCAGCCCGTGACGCGCGTGCCGAACACCACGTGCTTGCGCAGATCGTACTTCTCGGCCACGCGCAGCAGGTACTGCTGGAACTCGGGACCGGCTGGCGTGAAGTGCGACCAGTCGGGGTTCAGCTCGAAGGAGTAGGAGTAGAAGTGGCTCGGTGTGTCCACCGCCACGCCGGGGTAGGTGTTCTCGTACCAGGTACCGCCGACCTCGGGGTTTTTCTCGATCACCGTGAACGAGTAGCCGGCCTCGCGCAGCTTGATCGCTGCAAGCAGCCCCGTGAGCCCTGCGCCGATCACCAGCACCCTGAAGGCGGGGTCCGGCTTGCGGCGGCCGGGCCGGGCGCTTCGGGCCTCCGGCGCGTCGAAGCCCATCTGTTCCATCAGCATCGGGATGAACTCGT
>CAYXJM010000582.1:0-2024 GCA_964465455.1 uncultured Klebsiella sp. | reverse complement strand
AGCTCGAGGACTGGGGCGTCGACGGTACGGTCGCTCTGTGCTGGGGCATCGACGACCCCGCGTTCTTCCCGCTCGAGAAGAAACTCGAGGGGATGCAGGCCTTTGCCGACACCTACCTGCGCTGACCGGCGCGGCGCGGGATTGCCGATGAAGCCCTTGCCGAACCACACCTGCCCGCTGTGCGGGCAGCCGAACGGGTGCGCGCCGGCGCAGGCGGGCGACTTCGCGGTCGAGTGCTGGTGCACCCGCGTCGTGATCAGCCAGGAGGCGCTCGACCGGGTGCCGGAGCCCATGCGCGGCAAGGCGTGCCTGTGCCCACGATGCGCGAGCGGCGCCCCGCCCGCCGCGCCAGCCGGGTGAGCCTGCCGGCACCGCGAACGGACGATGCTATGCTGCGCGGGCAATGGGCGCGCCGCGGCGCGCGGCAGCGCTGCGCCGGCGGACGCCAGCGCGGCGCGTGACCTGCGACAGCAGAGGCGAGCGGAGCCACCGCGATGGAATTCAAGGACTACTACAGGATCCTCGGCGTGCCGGACACGGCCGACGAGAAGGAGATCAAGGCCAGCTATCGCAAGCTCGCGCGCAAATACCATCCCGACGTCAGCAGGGAGCGCGATGCCGAGAACCGCTTCAAGGAGATCGGCGAGGCCTACGAGGTCCTGAAGGATCCGGAAAAGCGCGCGCGCTACGACCAGCTGCGCAGGCAGGGTGCGCAGCAGCCCGACGGCCGCTTCCGTCCCCCGCCCGGCTGGCAGGCCGCCGGCGACGTGTTCGAGGAATCCTTCGCCGACGGCGGCATGCGCCAGTTCAGCGATTTCTTCGAATCGCTGTTCGGGCGGGCGCGAGCAGGCCGCCGTGGCTTCAGCGACGCTACCGGCGCGGGCGTCTTCCGCATGCGCGGCCAGGACATCCACCACACGATTTCCCTGTTCCTGGAGGAAGCCCACCGCGGCTGCGAGCAGCAGATCCGCCTGCTGGTCCCGCAGGTCGACGAATCCGGCGTGGTCTCCCGGCGCGAAAGGACGCTGAACGTCAGGATTCCGCCGGGCGTGACCGCCGGGCAGCGCATCCGGCTGGCAGGCCAGGGCGGGCCGGGCAGCGGGGGCGGCGAGGCCGGCGACCTGTTCCTCGAAGTGCAGTTCGCGCCGCACCCCTTCTTCGGGGTCGAAGGCAGGAACATCATCCTCAGCGTGCCGGTATCGAGCTGGGAGGCGGCGCTCGGCGCGACGATCGAAGTGCCCACGCTCGACGGCAAGGTCAAGCTGAAGATACCGAAGGGCTCCAGCAGCGGCGACCGCCTGCGCATCAAGGGCAAGGGCCTGCACGGCAGGCCGCCGGGGGACCAGCTGGCGGTGCTGATCGTGGTCATGCCGAAACGGCACGGCGAAGCGAGCGAGGCCCTGTACCGCAGGATCGCCGAGCAGGAATCCGCGTTCAACCCGCGCGCCGGCACCGGCTGGGAGAAATGAGCATGTCCACACCCGTGATCCACATCGCCGAGTCCGGGCACGACGTATCGCTGTTCAGCCTCGGCGAGATCTGCGAGCGCTGCGGCGTGCACGCCGACATCGTGGTCGAGATGGTCGAGTACGGCATCGTGACGCCGGCCGGCGTGCGCGCCGACAGCGAGGACTGGCGATTCGACACCGACGCGCTGCTGCGCGTGATTCGCGCCGCGCGCCTGCGCCGCGACCTCGAGCTCGACGCGGCAGGCCTGGCGCTCGCGCTGGAGCTGCTCGACGAGATCGACGCGCTGCAGCAGCGCGTTCTCACGCTGCAGCAGCGCCTCCGGCAACTGCAGGGCGACGCCGGACCCTGATCACCCATCACGCCGGAGACTCCCATGATCAAGAGCTACTTCGTGACACCGGTGCGCTTCGACTTCGGCGCCGTCGCGCTGCTGCCGAAGGAACTGAAGACGCTCGACATCCGACGGCCGCTGCTGGTGACGGATCCCGGCATGGTGGCCACCGGCACCGCGGCGCGCGTGCTCGCGCTGATGCCCGAGGGCAGCGCGATGTTCA
>CAYXJM010000581.1:0-2029 GCA_964465455.1 uncultured Klebsiella sp. | reverse complement strand
TCCGCCTGCAGCAGATGGTCGAGGAGCGCAGCTTCGTCGACGTGCGCTTCCCCGGCCGCGCCGACAGCGTCTACCAGAGCCTGATCCTCAAGGTCGATCCGCACGAGCGCTACGTGCTGATCGACGAGCTGTTCCCCGCCCACGGGCAGTTCTTCATCGCGCCCGGCGACGAGGTCGAGATCACCAGCGTGCGCCGCGGCATCCCGGTGCGTTTCCACAGCTGGGTGAAGTCGATCAGCATCGACGAGACCGACGGCCTCCCGGCCTACCGCCTCGCGCTGCCCGACACCGTGGAAGCCAGGCAGCGCCGCACGCATTTCCGCCTCGCGCTCGACGCCGACAGCGGCGTGCGCCTGCGCATCCGCGCTCCCGACGGCGACCGCCTGCTGTGCACCGTGCTGAACCTGTCGCAGACCGGGCTGGGCTTCAGCTGCCAGGGCAACCTCAGCGAGCGCCTGCGCCAGGGCCCCGTGCTGCGCAACTGCCTGCTGACGATCCCCGGACAGCCCGAGATCGGCTGCGACCTCGAGGCGCGCAGCTTCGAGTTCCGCAAGCAGCCGCACCGCCACACCGTGGTCGGCGCGCGCATCGACAACCTGGCGCCGGCCGCCGCGAAGCAGCTCGAGCAGTACCTCGTGCTCACGCAGCGCCAGCAGCGCCGCGAGACCGTGCGGCGCTGATCAGGCCAGCTCGCGCAGTACCACGGCCGGCGGCGTGTCCACCACGCGCCGGCAGGTGAGCACGCCGAGCAGCGCCGCGAGCAGCGCTCCCGCCAGCGGCCCCGCGACCCACAGCGGCGGATGCAGGCGGAACGGCAGCTCCATCAACCGCGTCTGCACCACCCACGCGACGGTTTCGGCGCCGGCCGCCGCCAGCGTGCCGGCGAACGCCCCGAGCAGCGCGAATTCCGCGACCAGGCTGCCGAGCACCAGGCGCCGCCCGGCGCCGAGCGCGCGCAGGATCGCGCTCTCGCGAAAGCGCGCATCGAGCCCCGCCTGCACGCTGGCGACCATCACCAGCGCGCCCGCAGTCACCAGCAAGGCCAGAACGAGTTCCACCGCGAGCGCGAGCTGCGCCGTGATGCCGCGCAGCTGCGCGAGGATGGCATCCATCTCCAGCACCGACACGGTCGGGAAAGCGCGCAGCAGCTCGTTCAGCACCAGCTTGCGATCCGGCTCCAGGTAGAAGCTGGTGATCCACATGCCCGCCTGCCGCTCGAGCACGTGGCGCGGGAACATCAGGAAGAAGTTCGGCCGCATCCGGTCCCAGTCGAGCTCGCGGACGCTGGTGAGCGTGACCTCGAAGCGCTCCGCGCCGACCTGCACCGTGAGGCGGTCGCCGGGCGCGATCCCGAGCGCGCGCGCCACGCCCGCCTCCGCCGATACCTCGTCTCCGGCATCCGCTCCCCACCAGCGTCCCGCGCTGATGCGGTTGTCGGCGGGAAGCGTGTCGGACCAGGTGAGGTTGAACTCGCGGTCGAGGTTCAGTTCCTCGCCCTCCACGACCCGGGGCGGCGCGCCGTTCACCGCGACGATGCGCCCCGGCACCATCGGATAGAGGCCCGCGTGCGCGATGCCCCGCTCGGCCAGGAAGGCCTCGAGCGGGCCGACCTGGTACGGCGCGACGTTCATCAGGAAGTGGTTCGGCGTGCGCGGCGGCAGTTCGCGCTGCCAGTCGTCGATCAGCGCGCCGCGCACCAGCAGCATCACCAGCGCGAGCATCAGGCTGAGCGCGAAGACCAGCGTCTGCAGCGCGTTCAGCGCCGCGTGCCGCTGCACGGACGCGACCGCGAGCCGCAGCATGCCCTGCGCCTGCATGCCCGGCAGGCGCGCCCGGCGCAACAACGCATAACTGATCGAGCCCACCAGCGCGGCGCTCGCCACGAGGCAGCCGAGCACCAGCAGGCTGAGCCGCCAGTCGCCGCTGTACCAGTGCAGCAGCAGCGCCAGCGCGCCGAGGCCGCAGGCGTACACCGCGCCGGGAGACGCCGCCCGCACGCGCTCGCGGCGCAGCACGCCGAGCGGCGAGG
>CAYXJM010000580.1:0-2030 GCA_964465455.1 uncultured Klebsiella sp. | reverse complement strand
GTGAAGAACTTCGACCAGCTGAAGGTCGGCGACCGCGTCACGATCGAGCTCACCAAGGCCCTCGCGCTCGAACTGCGCAAGGGCAGCACGGCGGAGGTCTCCCGCCAGGACGAGGCCGACAAGGTGACGGCAGGCCCCGGCGAGGCGCCGGGCGGCGCGGTCGGCACGCGCACGAAGATCATGGCCGAGGTCACGGCCGTGGACACGGCGAAGGGGACCGTGACGCTGAAGGGCCCGAACCGTTCGGTCGACCTGAAGGTGCAGGACCCGGCGCAGCTGGCGAACATCGCCGTCGGCGACCGCGTCGAGGCCACCTACATCGAGGCCCTGGCCATCCAGGTCACGCCGGCCGCTCCCTGAAGGGGTCGCCGACGGGGGATTGCAGCCCGGGATGGACCCCGGGCGATAATTACGACGCCGATTCTGCAAAAGGACAATCCGTGTTCAAAGCCCTGATGCCCCAGCGCCGCGAGTTCTTCGACCTGCTGAGCGCCCATTCCGACCGCGTGGTCGCCGCCGCCAACGCCGGCCTGCGACTGATCCAGGCCCTCGGCACGCACGAGGCGGACATCCCCACGCTGGTCAAGGAAGTCGCCCACAACGAAAACAGCGCCGGCAAGATCAAGACCGACCTGATCACGCTGCTGCACAAGTCCTTCACCACCCCGATCAATCGCGACCAGATCCACACGCTGACCAACGACCTCGACCGCGTGCTGCATTCCCTGCGCCACGTGGCCAACGCCATCGAGATGTACAACGTCACGGATTCGACCAGCGAGATGCGCGAACTCGCCTCGCTCGCCGCCGACGCCTGCCTGCGCCTGAACCGCGCCGTCATCGCGCTCGGCGAAGCCGAGCGCAGCAAGGAAACCATGGATCTCTGCAAGGCCATCGACCAGATCGAATCGAAGGGCGACAAGATCATGCGCAAGGCCATCACCAAGCTCTTCCACGAAGGCGGCGACGTGTGGACGGCGATCAAGCTCAAGGAGTTCTACGTGCTGCAGGAGGCGGTCATCGACTATTGCGAGGACGCCGCCAAGACCATCGAAGAAATCCTGATCGAGAACTCCTGAGCGCAGCACCCACATGGAAGTACTGACCATCAGCGTCTGGACGCTGGCCCTGCTGATCGCCGTGGCGCTCGCCTTCGACTTCATGAACGGCTTCCACGACGGCGCCAATTCCATCTCGACCATCGTCGCCACGGGCGCGCTGACGCCGCGCCAGGCAGTCGCTTTCGCCGCCTTCTTCAACTTCGCCGCACTGTGGGTATTCCATCTCAAGGTCGCGGCCACCATCGGCAAGGGCACGGTCGACCCGCAGTTCGTCGACCACTACGTGATTTTCGGCGCGTTGTGCGGAGCGTTGGCCTGGAACGTCATCACGTGGTACTACGGCATCCCGTCGTCGTCCTCGCACGCCCTGATCGGCGGACTGGTCGGCGCGACCGTGGCCAATGCCGGCGGCATCGCCCCGATCATCTGGACGGGCTTCGGCAAGATACTGATCTTCATCGTCATCTCGCCGCTGGTGGGCTTCCTGATCGGCGGCCTGCTGATGGTCGCGGTGGCGTGGATCTTCCGCAACGTGTCGCAGAAGCAGGCCGGGCGCTGGTTCAACAAGGCACAACTCGTTGCCGCCGCGGCCTACAGCCTCGGCCACGGCGGCAACGACGCGCAGAAGACCATCGGCGTCATCTGGCTGCTGCTGATCACCGCCGGCGCCGCCACCACCGACGTCAGGACGCTGCCCAACTGGGTGATCTATTCCTGCTATGGCGCCATTGCCTGGGGCACGTACCTGGGCGGCTGGCGCATCGTCAAGACCATGGGCTCGAAGATCACGCGGCTGACGCCGGTGAGCGGTTCCTGCGCCTCGATGAGCGGCGCGCTGAGCCTGGCGCTGGCGACGCTCGGCGGCGTCCCGGTCTCCACCACGCACACGATCACCGGCGCCATCGTCGGCGTGGGCATGGCGCAGGACGTGAAGGCCGTGCGCTGGGCCGTGACGTTCAACCTCGTGGT
>CAYXJM010000579.1:0-2044 GCA_964465455.1 uncultured Klebsiella sp. | reverse complement strand
CGGGGATGCCCTGGTTGGCCATCATGCGCTCGCGCTCGGACAGCGCGAAGCTGTTCGTGTTGCGCGTGCGGAACTCGTCCGAGAAGTGGAAGAACAGCTGGTTCGAGCCCTTGATGTAGCGCGTGGCGCGCTTCAGCGCCGAGACCACGAAGGCCGGCGTCAGCGTGGGCGGCGGCGCGGCGTCGAGCCGCTCGAGGCGAAAGCGCCCCGGCTGCTCGACGCGGCGATCCCAGAATGTCTCGCGGATCATCAGCGAGGTGCTTCCCTCCTCGAGCGGGATCCAGTTGCCCGGGTGCGGGCGCGCGCTGAGCACCAGCTCGAAGCTGCCGTCGTCCGCGACGTCGAGCGCGTCGGCCTCGACGTACGCCACCGTGCGCCGCCCGCTCTCGCCCTTGCCGTAGGAGCCGCCATAGACGGCGAAGGAGACGTAGTGCGCCTCGCCCAGCACGCCGGACAGGCGGTACTCGTAGCGCTCGCTGATGTAGGCGTTGTGATGGACGTTGTCGGGGTTGTCCCAGCCGAGCTTCATCGTCTCGTGCAGGCTCTTGAACAGCCACGGATACGCGGCGTCGCCTCCCTCCATGATCAGCTCCAGCGCGGAGCGCACCATCTGCGTGAGGAAGCGGTGCCCCTCGGCGAGATCGAGCGGCGTCGCCGGACGGCCCGGGGCGAGCAGGTCCTTCCCCGCCGCCTTCAGCTCGTCACAGAAACCCGCCCATGCCGCGCCGCTGGCCAGCTGGCGGACCGCTTCCTCGTCGTTCATTCGACTCCTCCGTTCGGGTGTGAACCCCGGCGACACGTGCTCCGGTGGTGAGCGCATTCTCGGCGCCTGCGCGTCGCCGGTGCAGCGTCCACGCTTGACAGAAGGGGTACAAAATGTGACAAGTTCGGCCCTGATGTTCGCAGGGCGGCAGCGCTTGGCACATGGCTGGAACGAAGTCTCTCCCCGGTAGCCCACGCGCGCTCTACACGCCGCACTTCTTCATCAAGCTCGTGCGTGAATGCGAGACCCTCGGTATCCCCGCCGTGCGCCTGCTGCACGGCACGGGCGTCGAGCCGCGGCGACTGCACGACGCGAACACGCGCGTCACGCTGCCGCAGACGCAGCAACTGGCGGCGAACGCGCTGCGGCTCGCCGACCGCCCCGATCTCGGACTGTTGCTCGGCATGCGCACGCAGGTCAACGACGGCGGCCTGGTGTCGGTTGCGGCCACGGCGAGCGGAAAATTCTGGGAGAAGGCGCGGCTGAACGAGCGCTTCCACCGTCTCAGCGGGCAGATCCTGGTTCCGCGGTGGTTCGAGGAAGGCGGGCTGCAGCTCTGCCGCCTGCAGGCGCCGCAGGATCTCGGCGCGCTGTTGCCGTTCTTCGTGGAGGAGGGCTTCAGCACCCTGATGAGCGCGATCAACGGCAATTACCAGGGACGCTTCACGCCGACCGAGGTGCGGCTCGCCTACGCCCCGCCGCCGCACCACGCGCGCTACGCGGCGCTCTTCCGTTGCCCCGTGCGCTTCGACGCGCCGCACAACGAGTTCGTCGGCGATTTCCTCGCGCTGCCGGTCTCGCGGCGCGCGGCGCACCCGCTGAACTTCACGCTGTGCCAGCGCCTGTGCGAGGAAATGGACCAGCGCACGGGCGTCGCGGAGCAGGTGAGCGCGCTGCTGCTGCAGCACGGCGAGGCGCTCACCATGGGCGAGGTCGCGGCGCGGCTCGGCACGACCGCGCGCACCCTGGCGCGCCGGCTGGAGACGCAGGGGCTCACCTACCGCGACCTGAAGGACGAGGCGCGCCTCACGAGGGCGGCGCAGTTGCTGCAGCACACGCGGATGTCCGTCGACGCGGTCGCCGAGGCCACCGGCTTTCGCAGCACACGCCGCTTCCGCGACTTCTTCGCCCGCCACCGGGGACTGTCGCCCTCGCGCTATCGCCGTGTCGGTGCAGGCGACCCGGCGTAGGTCCGGCTTCAGCCGAACGAGGAAGACGTCCGAATAAATTCGGACCTACGGCCGGACGAGGAAGACGTCCGAATGAATTCGGACCTACGGC
>CAYXJM010000578.1:0-2045 GCA_964465455.1 uncultured Klebsiella sp. | reverse complement strand
ATCGCTCCCGGCGATTCCGGCATCCACATGTCCGCTCGCGGCACGGGCCCGCCCCCCGCCACGCCTCCCGTTGGCTGGTCGTTCGGCGCAGCCGTGGGTCCGGATTCATCCGGACCCACGGGCGGGCCAACTTTTCACGCCGCCGCGAGGCCGGCTTGCCCCGCGTCCGGCTCATCACCTACAATGCGCGGCCCTGACAAACCCCGGATCCGTTTCCGGGGTGCCTGGATGCCCCGGCGAACGGTCGCCGACAAGCCCTGACGGGTAAATTACAACGGCACAAGGCGCGACAACGGAGTAAGGACATGTACGCAGTGATCGAAAGCGGTGGCAAGCAGCACCGTGTGCAGCAAGGCGAGACCCTGAAGCTCGAGAAGCTGGAAGTCGCCACGGGCGAGACCGTCACCTTCGACAAGGTGCTGCTGGTCGGCGCCGGCGGTGACGTGAAGGTCGGCAGCCCCTACGTGGCCGGCAGCACCGTTTCGGCCGAGGTCGTCAAGCAAGGCCGCCACGACAAGATCCGGATCATCAAGTTCCGTCGCCGCAAGCACTACAAGCGCGAGACCGGACACCGTCAGTGGTTCACGGAAGTCAAGATCACCGGCATCAACGCAGGCTAAGCGTCAAGGAGAAGTCTCATGGCACACAAGAAGGCAGGCGGCAGTACCCGCAACGGTCGCGACTCGGAAAGCAAGCGCCTTGGCGTGAAGCGCTTCGGCGGCCAGGTCGTGAAGGCCGGCAACATCATCGTGCGTCAGCGCGGCACCCAGTTCCACCCGGGCGAGAACGTCGGCCTGGGCCGGGACCACACCCTGTTCGCGAAAGCGGACGGCCGCGTGGAATTCCGGGTCAAGGGCGCGCTGAACCGCAAGACCGTGAACATCGTCCCGGCCTGAGCCGGCGACGAGCACGCGAGACCCCGCCTGAACGGCGGGGTTTTTGTTTATGAAATTCGTCGACGAAGCGAGCATCCACGTGCAGGCCGGCAAGGGCGGCAACGGCTGCGTGAGCTTTCGCCGCGAGAAATACGTGCCCTTCGGCGGCCCCGACGGCGGCGACGGCGGTGACGGCGGCAGCATCTTCCTCGAGGCCGATGCCGCGCTGAACACGATGGTCGACTACCGCTACACGCGCCACTTCCGCGCCGAGAGCGGCAAGCAGGGATCGGGCGCCAACTGCACCGGCAAGAGCGGCGACGACCTGGTGCTGCCGGTCCCGGTGGGCACCACGGTGCTCGACGAGGACACCGGCGAGGTCATCGGCGACCTGACGAAGCCCGGCCAGCGCCTGCTGGTGGCGCAGGGCGGCTTTCACGGCCTCGGCAACACGCGCTACAAGTCCAGCACCAACCGCGCGCCGCGCCAGAGCACGCCGGGCTCGGAGGGCGAGTCGCGCAATCTCCGCCTCGAACTGAAAGTGCTGGCCGACGTCGGCCTGCTGGGCATGCCGAACGCGGGCAAGTCGACCTTCATCCGCGCGGTCTCGGCCGCGAAGCCCAAGGTCGCCGACTACCCCTTCACGACGCTGGTGCCGAACCTCGGCGTGGTGCGCGTCTCGCAGCACCGCAGCTTCGTGATCGCGGACATCCCGGGCCTGATCGAGGGCGCCTCCGAAGGCGCCGGCCTCGGCATCCGCTTCCTCAAGCACCTGACGCGCACGCGCCTGCTGCTGCACCTGGTGGACGTGGCGCCGCTCGACGGCTCGGACCCGGTCGAGACGGTGCGCGCCATCGAGCGCGAGCTGGAGCGCTTCAGCCCGACGCTGGCCACGCGCGAGCGCTGGCTGGTGCTGAACAAGACCGACCTGCTGCCGCTCGGGGAGATGGAACAGGCCTGCGCCGACATCATCGCGCGGCTCGGGTGGGAGGGGCCTGCGTTCCGCATCTCCGCGCTGGCGGCCGACGGCACCGAGCAGCTGTGTGGGCGGATCATGTCGCACATCGAGGAGCAGCGCCTCGGCGAGGAAGAGAACCCTGAGCTGGCCGCCGCCGAGCAGGAACTGCAGCAGCGCATGCAGGCCGAGGCGCGCGAGCGCATCGAGGCGCT
>CAYXJM010000577.1:0-2051 GCA_964465455.1 uncultured Klebsiella sp. | reverse complement strand
CCCGCCCATGTCCTTCTTCATGAGCTGCATGCCGGCCGCCGGCTTGATGTCGAGCCCGCCCGTGTCGAAACAAACGCCCTTGCCGACCAGCGTCACTTTGGGCGCGCCCGCGTCGCCCCAGGTGAAATCGACCAGGCGCGGCGCGACCGCTGCCGCCCGGCCCACGGCGTGGATCGCCGGGAAGCCCTCGCGCAACGCATCACCCGTGATGCAGCGAGACTCGGCGCCGTGGGTGCGGGCCAGCGTGAGCGCCTCTTCGGCGAGCCGTTCCGGCGACAGGTCGGCCGCCGGCATGTTGATGTAGTCGCGGGCCATCGCGATCGCGGCGGACATGCGCCGCACATAGGTCATGTCCGCGAGCTGGGGCGGGACCAGCACGGCCGAGGCGGCGGCCTTCGGCGTGCTGCGGTAGCGTTCGAAGCGATAGCTGCCGAACGCCCAGCCGAGCGCGGCAGCAGTCGCCGCGTCCGCGGGCAGCGGCGTGTCGATGCGCCAGGGCCCGCCCGGCAGACGGTCCACTGCGCCAGCGACGTGCCACGGCTCCAGGGCGGCCACCGAGACGAGCGAACCGAGGCCGAGCACCGCCCCGCTGACGGTGCCGTCCGGTCGCGCGAGGCACGTCACCTGGTGGCGTTCGGCGCGGAAGCGCAGTGCCGTGAGCCACGCGCGGGTGGCCTCGTCCCGACTGGCGAGCCACGACGCGAGGTCGCCCTCGGCCACCAACCAGAGCGGCCGGGCGGCCGCGGCATCACGATCTTCGAACATGGTGCCGACACTTTAACCGAGATTCTTTTTGCAGTGCGGTTGACAATGTGCGGGCCCCTATGCTGCTATCCAGCCTTCACGCCGACCGTACAGCAGCAGGCTCAAGATGGAGTTCGAGGCTCAGCGCGCTTCCCGCCCCTCCCCGGCCCTCCCGCTGGCCGGCCTGCTGCTCGACCTGCTCGCGCTGCTTCCCCTGCGGAGGTGCGGGGCCCCGGGCTGAAGGCGCAAGACGCAGACAGAATCCAGGAACCCCGCACCGGACACGCGCCGGGCGGGGTTTTTCGTATCCGTGTTTCATCATCGTTGACCGTATCGAGGAGTGACTGACATGCGTGCGTACTCGAAGAAGGACGTGGACAAGAAGGCCCTGAAAGGCGCCCGGATCGCCGTGGTCGGCTATGGCAGCCAGGGTCGTGCGCACGCACTGAACCTGAAGGACTCCGGCTACGACGTCGTGATCGGCGTCCGCAAGGGCGACAGCTGGAAGCAGGCCAAGAAGGACGGCCTGAAGGTCGCGACCCCGGCCGAAGCCGTCAAGGGCGCTGCCCTCGTGGCGCTGCTCACGCCCGACACCACCCAGGCCGAGAACTACAAGGAGATCCTGCCGAACCTCGCGCAGGGCGCCACCCTGCTGTTCGCGCACGGCTTCAACATCCACTTCAAGCAGATCAAGCCGCGCAAGGACCTCGACGTCGTGCTGATCGCGCCGAAGGGACCGGGCGGCCTCGTGCGCCGCCAGTACCAGGAAGGCCGCGGCGTGCCCTGCCTGATCGCCGTGGCGCAGGATGCCTCCGGCCAGGCCAAGGCCAAGGCGCTCGCCTACGCCGACGGCATCGGCGGCACGCGCGCCGGCGTGCTCGAGACCACCTTCAAGGAAGAGACCGAGACCGACCTGTTCGGCGAGCAGGCCGTGCTGTGCGGCGGCGCCACCGAGCTGGTGCTGAAGGGCTACGAGACGCTCGTCGAGGCGGGCTACCAGCCCGAGGTCGCCTACTACGAGTGCCTGCACGAGCTGAAGCTGATCGTCGACCTGCTGCACGAAGGCGGCCTCGCCAAGATGCACAAGTACATCTCCCACACCGCCAAGTGGGGTGACCTGACGCGCGGCCCGCGGGTCGTGAACAAGGAAACCAAGAAGGAGATGAAGAAGATCCTCAAGGAGATCCAGGACGGCTCGTTCGCGCGCGTCTGGATCCGCGAGAACAAGACCGGCCGCAAGAAGTACGAGGCCCTGATGAAGAAGGACCTCGCGCACCCGATCGAGAAGGTCGGCGTGCAGCTGCGGG
>CAYXJM010000576.1:0-2052 GCA_964465455.1 uncultured Klebsiella sp. | reverse complement strand
CTCGCTGCGGCGAGACGAAGCTCGGTGTTCAGAAGCCCAGCACGTCCTGCATGCTGTAGAGACCTGGCGCGCGCCCGGGCAGCCAGGCGGCGGCGCGCACCGCGCCGCGCGCGAAGGCCATGCGGCTGCTCGCCTTGTGCGTGATCTCGATGCGCTCGCCGTCGGCTGCGAACAGCACGGTGTGATCGCCCACGATGTCGCCGGCCCGCACGGTGGCGAAGCCGATGGTGTCGCGCGCGCGGGCACCGGTCTGCCCCTCGCGGCCATAGACCGCAACCTTCTTCAGGTCACGGCCCAGCGCGTCCGCGACCACCTGCCCCATGCTGAGAGCGGTGCCGGAGGGCGCATCGACCTTGTGCCGGTGGTGCGCCTCGCTGATCTCGATGTCCACGGTATCGCCGAGCACGCGCGCGGCGATATCGAGCAGGCGGAAGCAGAGGTTCACGCCGGTGCTGAAGTTCGACGACATGCACAGCGGCACCGCGCGTGCGGCGGCGTGGACCTGCTCGAGCTGCGCGGCGTCGAAGCCGGTGGTGCCGACCACCATCGCCTTCCCGGCCGCCGCGCACAGGCGCGCATTGGCGGCGCTGGCTGCCGGCGAGCTGAAGTCGATCAGCACGTCGAACGCATCGACGACCTCCTCCAGGCCGCCGACGACGCGGACGCCGTTGCGGCCGATGCCCGCGAGCTCGCCCGCATCGGCGCCGAGCAGCGTGCTGTCGGGGCGCTCGATGGCTGCGCTGAGGACGGTGTCGGGGTTGGCCGCGATCGCCTCGATCAGGGTCCTGCCCATGCGCCCGGCGGCGCCGTTGACGGCGATACGCGTCATTTTGCGGTCTCTCCAGGTCCAGTTGTCCGACTGAAGCCGGACCTACGTTGCATCCGTCCGGCTGAAGCCGGACCCACGCCGGACACGTCTCAGGGTTTCATTTCGTCGAAAAAGCTCTTCACGCCCTCGAACCACGAGCTCTTGCGCGGCGAGTGCTTGTGCGTCGACTCCCCGAGCGATGCCTGCAGCTCGGCGAGCAGTTCCTTCTGGCGCTTGCTCAGGTTGACGGGTGTTTCGACCACCACGCGGCACATCAGGTCGCCGACCGTGCCGCCGCGCACCGGTTTCACGCCCTTGCCGCGCAGGCGGAACATCTTGCCGGTCTGCGTCTCGGGCGGCACGCGCAGCTTCACGCGCCCCTCCAGCGTCGGCACCTCGAGCTCCCCGCCGAGCGCCGCGTCGGCGAAGCTGATCGGCACCTCGCAGAAGAGGTTCTTGCCGTCGCGCTCGAAGATCGCGTGCGGTCGCACCGCGACCTGCACGTAGAGATCGCCGGGCGGCCCGCCCTCGGGACCCGCCTCGCCCTCGCCCGAGAGGCGGATGCGGTCGCCCGTGTCGACACCCGGGGGAATCTTGACCGACAGCGTCTTCTGCCTCTCGACGCGCCCGCGACCGTGGCAGCCGCCGCAGGGGTCCTTGATCATCTTGCCCTTGCCGCGGCACTGCGGGCAGGTCTGCTGCACCGAGAAGAAGCCCTGCTGCATGCGGATCTGGCCGGCGCCGCCGCAGGTGGTGCAGGTGACCGGCGAACTGCCGCGCCGCGCGCCGCTGCCGTGGCACTCCTCGCAGCTCTCGAGCGTGGGCACGCGGATCTTGATCGTGGCACCGTGCACGGCGTCTTCGAGATCGATCTCGAGGTTGTAGCGCAGGTCGGAGCCGCGCTGCGGTCCGCTGCGGGCGCGGGCGCCGCCCCCGCCGAAGATGTCGCCGAACACGTCGCCGAAAATATCGCTGAAGCTCGCCCCGCCGCCGAAACCGCCGAAGCCCCCGGCGCCGCCCTGGCCGTCGACGGCGGCATGCCCGAACTGGTCGTACGCCGATTTCTTCTGCGGGTCGGACAGCACGGAGTAGGCCTCGTTGGCCTCCTTGAAGTTCTCCTCCGCGGCCTTGTCGCCCGGGTTGCGGTCCGGGTGGTATTTCATCGCGATGCGACGGTAGGCCTTCTTGATCTCGGCCTCGTCGGCGCCGCGCTGGATACCCAGCACGTCGTAGTAGTCTCGTTT
>CAYXJM010000575.1:0-2054 GCA_964465455.1 uncultured Klebsiella sp. | reverse complement strand
GCCCCACCGACGACATCGTGATCCGCGTCGAGCGCGCGCTGGACCTCGACAGCGAAGGCCAGCTGGTCGCCTCGGTGATCTCCAAGAAGGTCGCCGCCGGGGCCACGCACGTGCTGATCGACATGCCCGTCGGGCCAACGGCGAAAGTACGCCAGCAGGACATGGCGCGGCGCCTCACGGCGCAGCTGGTCGAAACCGGCGCCGCGCTGGGCGTGCAGGTCAGCGTGCTGCAGACCGACGGCACCCAGCCCGTGGGGCGCGGCATCGGCCCGGCGCTGGAGGCGCGCGACATCCTGCAGGTGCTGCGGCGCGACGCCGACGCCCCGCAGGACCTGCGCGAGCGCGCGCTGACGCTGGCCGGGGCGCTGCTCGAGCTCGGCGGCGTGGCCGCGCCCGGCGAGGGCCTCGCGCGCGCCGCCGCCACGCTCGACTCCGGCGCCGCGTGGCAGAAGTTCCGCGCCATCTGCGCCGCGCAGGGCGGCATGCGCGAGCCTCCGGTGTCGCGCTACCAGCATCCCGTCGTCGCCTGGCGCAGCGGCGTCGTCGCGCACCTCAACATGCGCAGCCTCGCGAAGGCGGCCAAGCTCGCCGGCGCGCCCGCCGACCAGGCCGCCGGCATCGAGATGCACGTGCGTCGCGGCCAGGAGGTCGAGCGCGGGGAGCCGCTCTACACCATGCACGCCGACACGAAGGGCGAGCTGCACTACGCGCTCGACTTCCTCGCATCGCACCCCGAGACGCTGAGCCTCGAGGACCCCGTCCGGTGAGGCGCCTGCTCGACCTGCGCCACGACGGCCTCGGCGCCTCGCTGGCGGCGCGGCTCGGCTGGCCGCCGGTGGAGCACGAGCTGCGCGCGTTTCCCGACGGCGAGTCCTACATCCGCCTGCTGTCGGCCGTGGACGATACCGAGGTGGCGGTGCTGGCCGACCTCGCGCGACCGAACGCGCGCACGCTCGAGCTGCTGCTCGTCGCCGCGACGCTGCGCGCCCAGGGTGCCCGGCGCGTCACGCTGGTGGCGCCGTACCTGCCCTACATGCGCCAGGACCGTGCCTTCAAGCCGGGCGAATCGGTGAGCTCGCGGCATTTCGCGGCGCTGCTCGATGCGCATGTCGACGCGCTGCTGACCGTCGACGCGCACCTGCATCGCTACGCGACGCTGGACGAGCTCTACACCACGCCGGCGCGCAACCTGTCGGCCACCGCGCTGCTGGCCGACTGGGTGCGCGGGCACGTCGGCCAGCCGCTGCTGGTCGGCCCCGACGCCGAGAGTGCGCAGTGGGTGGCGGCCGCGGGAGCCGCGCTCGGCTGCCCGTGGACCACCTTGCACAAGGAGCGCAGCGGGGATCGCCGGGTGAGCGTGAGCGGCGCGATCGCCGCGGAGCACCGTGCGCGCACGCCGGTGCTGCTCGACGACGTGATCTCCACGGGCCGAACGCTGATCGCGGGCTGTCGCGTCCTCGCCGAGGCCGGGATGCCGGCACCCGTGGTGGTGGCCGTGCACGGGATCTTCGCGGACGACGCCTACGCGGCGCTCCGCGCAGCGGGCGCCGCGCACATCGTCACGACGAATTCCGTGCCGCACGCGAGCAACGCGATCGACCTCGCCCCGCTGCTGGCCGCGGCGCTGGCGCAGTAGTCGCCGCGCTCAGCTCCACATCGCGCGCATCTTCGCCGCGAGATCCACCGCCGCCCCGCGCGAGCCGGGGGCGGCATCCGCGACCGCCGGCGCCGGCGGCCAGGCGATCTGCTCGAAGTGCGCGAGCAGCGCGTCCGGGATGAACCGGCTGCGGCCGGCGTAGACGTGACGGTCGCCCGTCCCCGCCTGCCCGCTGACGTAGAAGCGCTGCGGGACGATCAGGTCCCGGTTGCCGCTCGTCGACATGGAGGACACCAAAGTCGTAAAACCGCCGCCGGAAAGTCCTTTTGTTGTAGCCAATCGGTCCGCCCTTCTTTTTCCCACCCAGTTGCATACAATTCGTATTAATATATATTATTAATCAAATATATTGTATTTATTAATTATAATTGTATGGCTGAATGAGTCGTTAGAGCGC
>CAYXJM010000574.1:0-2059 GCA_964465455.1 uncultured Klebsiella sp. | reverse complement strand
GAGCGCTGGACGGTGACCGCGGGGAAATCCCGCGCGAGCCCGGTCTGCAGGTAGTCGCGGTAGCGCACCTGCTCCGTCACGTCCGGATTGAACACCGTCTCGAAGAAGCTGCGCACCGCGAGCTGCGTGATGCGGTGCTGCAGCAGCGGCGACATCGCCGCCGGCAGCGGATCGGTCAGGCATAGACGGTTCTGCATGCCGCGCAGCACGCCTTCCTCGACGGTGCCGATGCGGTCGTAGTAGCTGGTGTCCCCGCTCGCCTGCGGCGTGCGGTCGCGGACGAAGTAGCAGCCGACGGTGTCGGGGTTGTCGAACCAGCGCATCAGCGAGGCCTGGTCCGCGAAGCCCGCGTGCGAGGCGCCCGCGAGGCTCACCAGCCACGCGTTGTCTATGCGCTCCAGCACCGGCAGCGCGTTGTCGGCGTAGGGCACCATCGCGTCGATGTCGCCGGCCACCATCATGAAGGGCAGCGTGGAGCCGGCGAAGAAGGCGCGGCCGAAGAGCTCCAGCGGCCCCGCGATCGACACCGCCGCCTTGATGCGCGGGTCGCGCACGCGCGGATGGTAGGCGACGAGCTCGGTGGTCATGCCGCCGAGCGAGAGGCCGGCGGCGCCGATGCGCGCGGGGTCGACGCGGCCGTGGAAGCGGCTCGCCGGGTCCGCGTTCCACGCGAGCAGGGTGTCGATCAGGAAGCTGACGTCGCCGGGCTGGTTCATCACGTCGAAGACGTTGGCACCACCCGGCGCGCGCATGTTCGTCAACGGGAAGTCCGCCGCCACCACGATGTAGCCCTGGCTCGCCAGGTACTCGGCCAGGTAGGCCGGCTCGGTGTTGTTGGCGAAGAAGCCGTGGCTGTAGGCGATCAGCGGGAACGGTCCCGGGGCCGGCTCGCCGCTGCCGGTCGCGAGCGGGAACCACAGCCGCGTGCGCAGCGTGCGCGTCGGCGCTCCGGCGAAGTCGCCGTTGGCGTCGGTGCGGCGGCTGCCATCGATCAGCTCGAGCTGCTCGCGGCCCACGGTCCACGGGCCCGGCGCGAGCAGCGCGGCGCCGGTGCTGCCGTCCGGCAGCGGCGGCGGTTCGGACAGCTTCCACGCCAGCGCGAGCACGCCGCAGACGATCGCAAGGGCCAGCACGGCGCGCTTCAGGAATCTCACGGCAGCCTCCCGGGGCGGAACAGTTCGTCGAGGCGCCCGTCGATCCAGCTGTGCAGGCGCCAGTCCATGATGAAGCCGCAGTGTCCGCCGTGCTCGGTGAGCTCGATCGTGAGCGCGGACGGGCGCGCGAGCCGCGCGAGATCCGCGGCGGGAATCACCGGGTCGTCGCGGCTGGTGATGATGTGGCTCGGCACCGCGAGTCCCGCCAGCCGCTCGCCGGTGATCGCGTAGGCGTCGAGGTAGCTCGCGGTGTCGGCGAAGGCGGTGTAGCGCGGCACGAAGAACGCGTTCATCGCAGCGAGCGTGCGCAGCCGGCGCAGGTCCGCGGCGTAACCGTGCTCGGGGAAGTGCAGCAGCTTCTGCAGCAGCGCCCGGTGCCACTTGCGCCGGAAGTACTCGTGGTAGACGGCGCTGCGCTCGAGCGCTTCCATGGTGTGCGCCGGGTCGAGCACCGGGCAGACCGCGACCACGCGCTCGAGCGCGATGCCGGCACCGGGCGCGGCGAGCGCCACGCGCAGCGCGAAGTTGCCCCCGAGCGAGAAGCCCCCGAGGAAGGTGTGCCCGTGCGGGTGCAGCGCGGCGATGCGCCGTACCGCGCCGACGACCTCGGGCAAGCGCGCCGAGTTGAACAGCTCGCGGTTCAGGTGGTGGCTCGGGCCGTGGTCGCGCAGGTGCAGGCGGAACACCGAGAAGCCGCGCGCGAACAGGTGAGCGCCCGCCGACAGCAGGTACGCCGAGTCGGCGCTGCCGTGCCAGCCGTGGATCAGGATCGCGAGCCCGCGCTCCGCGCGCGGGTGCGGCGAATACACGCCGTGGAGCCGCACGCCGTCGCCGCAGTCGAGGATCTCGCCGCGCGCCTCGGCGCGCAGCGCGTGCGCGCGCCGCAGCGTCAGCAGGCGGCGCGG
>CAYXJM010000573.1:0-2065 GCA_964465455.1 uncultured Klebsiella sp. | reverse complement strand
CTGTCGACGGCGTTCATCGTCGTGAGCAGGTTGCCCCAGTCGTGGCTTTCCTCGCCGCCCCCGCCGACCAGCGGCAGCACGCGGTACTCGGCGTCGCGGATGTACGGCGCCAGGTCGACGAAATTCTGCCCGCACCACCACAGCGCGACCGCCGCCGCGAAGTTGTCGCGCTGGCGCACGGCGAACAGCGCGAGCAGCGCGAGCGGCAGCAGCACCTGGAACAGGCTGCCGCCGAGGATCGTCATGAACTCGCCGAACGGGCGGAAGAACAGGTGGCCGAACTCGTGGAAAGCGAGGTTCGCGCCGTGCAGGAACGAACCGCCGATCGTTTCCCAGTCGATGCCGTGCGCGATGAACCACGTGCTCCAGAGTCCGAGCGCCGCGAGTAACAGCGCGCGCCCGGCGAATGCGGCGGGCTCGACGGACTCGGGCACTTCGGAGAGCTGCGCGCGCAATCGCTGCAGGAGGTCGCCGCGATCGTCGCGGGTGGAGGCGGGGACCCGCTCACGCGCAGCGCCCGCGGGCCTGAGCTCGCGCGAGCGCCACTTGGCGTAGGCGATGCCGCAGGCGGGGCAGATGCCCGCGTGCACGTGACCCTCGGCCGGCGTGCGCAGGTGTCCGCACTTCGGGCAGCGCACGGCCGCGCGTTCAGAACTTGCCGGGGCGCAGGACCTCGACGTCCTGCAGGAAACCCACCATCGCGTAATCGTCGTAGTAGCGCGCTTGCAGGTAGCCCAGCACGGCCTCGGCCTGCGAGCGCGGGCAGACCATCTCGATGCGCACGTTGGCGGATTCCTCCCACGAACCGTCGCGCATGCCACGGTTGCCCCGGCCTCGTGCGTCCCACACCGTGTAGCCGCGCACGCCGAGCCGGTCGAGCTCGCGCAGCAGCGTCTGCTCGATCGCCGCCTCGGTGATCACCGTGAGCAGCGTGCGTTTTTCGGTGGCGATCGTCATCAAGGGGCTCCGGAGAGTTGCACTGCCAGCCGGTGGAAGAGGGGAATGCCGGCCAGAATGTTGAACGGGAAGGTTACCCCGAGCACCGCGGCAAGCGAAAGCGCCGGTTTCGCCTCGGGTACCGCGAGACGCATGGCCGCCGGCACGGCAATGTAGGAGGCGCTCGCGGCGAGCGTCGCCAGCAGCGTCAGGCCGCCGGGCGAGAGCCCGAGGAGCAGGCCGCAGCCCAGGCCGAGCGCGGCGGAGAGCAGCGGCATGGCCAGGCCGAATCCGACCAGCGCGGCTCCGCTGCGGCGCAGTTCCCCGGCCTGGCGGCTCACGATCAACCCCATCTCGAGCAGGAACAGCGCGAGCGCACCCTTGAACAACTCGTAGAAGAATCCCTTGATCGGGGCAAGCCCCTCGGGGCCCGCCGCCCAACCGATCGCCATGCCGCCCAGCAGCAGCGTGACGCCCTTGCCGAGGAAAGCCTCGTGGGCCAGGGCCCCCCACTGCGTCTGGCGGCCGACGCCGCGGGCGAGCACGATGCCGACCACGATGGCGGGCACTTCCATCACGGCGAGGAAGATCGTCAGCTGCGGCTCGAAGGCGATGTTGCGCGAAAGCAGCCAGTTCACGCCGACCGCGAAGGTGGCCACGCTGACCGAGCCGTAGTGTGCCGCGGTGGCGGCGGCGTCGGCGCGCCCGAAGCCGGCGAGGACGCGCAGGATCGCGAATGCGATGAACGTCTGCAGCACGCCGAGCGCGATCACCGCGAGCAGTTGGGGCAGCAGCGGACCCAGTGCCTGCTGCGCCAGGCCCTCGCCACCCTTCAGGCCGATGGCGAGCAGCAGGAACAGCGACAGCGTGTCATAGAGCGAGGAGGGAAGCTTGAGCTCCGAGCGCAGCAGTCCGGCCGCGAGGCCGAACAGGAAGAACATCACGACGACGTCGATCATGCGGACGACCTTTCGCGCGTGGCGATCAGGCTGGCGATCACGCTGGCGCCGATCAGTACCGCGACGATCGCGAGCGAGGCGGCCACCGGCACGTGATACCACGGGGCGATCAGCATCTTGGTGCCGATGAAGGTCAGCACCATCGCAAGGCCGTACTTCAGCAGGTGGAA
>CAYXJM010000572.1:0-2067 GCA_964465455.1 uncultured Klebsiella sp. | reverse complement strand
GGCATTTCCATCGAGAACACCAGCACCGGCTTGTCCTGCTTGAGCACCGCGTGCTCGACCAGGTTCATCGCGAAGGCCGTCTTTCCCATCGAGGGCCGGCCCGCGACGATGACCAGGTCCGAGCGCTGCAGCCCGGAGGTGCGGTCGTCGAGGTCGATGTAGCCGGTGCTGAGGCCGGTGATGCGCGTCTTGCTGGCGTAGAGCTCGTCGATGCGGTGCATCGCCTTGCGCAGCAGCGCGTTCACTTCCTGCGGCCCGCCGCGCGTCACGCGGTTCTCGCTGATCTCGGCGATGCGCCGCTCGGCTTCCTCGAGGAGTTCCGCGCCGCTGCGCCCCTCGGGATTGAAGTTGCGCGTGGCGATCTCGCTGGCCGCGGCGATCAGCTGGCGCATCGTGGAGCGCTCGCGCACGATCAGCGCGTAGGACTGCACGTTGGCGGCGCTCGGCGTGTTGGCGGCCAGCTCGCCGAGGTAGGCGAGCCCGCCGACGCTCTCGAGCTCGCCGATGCTGTTCAGGTGCTCCGAGAGCGTGATGACGTCGAAAGGGTGGCTGCCCGCGGCAAGCGCGGTCATCGCCTCGAAGATCAGGCGGTGTTCGTGGCGGTAGAAATCGGACGCGGTGACCAGTTCCATGACCCGGTCCCAGGTCTCGTTCACCAGCATCAGGCCGCCGAGCAGCGACTGCTCGGCTTCGATGGAGTGCGGCGGGATCTTCAGGCTGCTGACGTCCAGCACAGGGCCCGGAGTCCTTGCCTGCTGGAACGGTGATTCAGCCATCGTGCGCGCCCGTGTGCCTGAGGGCGCGATGTTCCCACCGCGCAAAAATGGCTGTCAACCGCAGCCGGCCGACAGCCATCGCGGCGCCGCGCTCAGAGCGGGACGACGTTCAGCTTGATGGTCTGCGTGACTTCGGCGTGCAGCTGCAGGTCGATGTCGAACTCGCCCGTGTTGCGGATCACGCCGGTCGGCAGGCGCACTTCGCTCTTGCCCACCTCGGTGCCGGTCGCGGTGATCGCCTCGGCGATGTCGCGCGTGCCGATCGAACCGAACAGCTTGCCCTCGTCGCCGCAGTTGGCCTTGATCGTGACGACCAGGTCCGCGAGCTTCGCGGCGCGCGCCTCGGCGGCTACCTTGCGCTCGGCGGCGGCCTTCTCGAGCTCCGCGCGACGCGCCTCGAAGCGCGCGACGTTCTCGGCGGTCGCCGACACGGCCTTGCCGTAGGGGAGCAGGAAGTTGCGGCCGTAACCGCCCGCCACCTTGACCTTGTCGCCCAGGTTGCCGAGCCCACCAACTTTCTCGAGCAGAATGACGTCCATTGCTATCGTCCTCACCAGATTCCCGGATTCACCGACTTCAGCCGCCCGGCTTCTTCAGCCAGCGGCCGCGTATATCGATCAAGCTGTCCATCGCGGCAAGCACCACGACGAACTGCTTCAGCGGCGCCAGCACCAGCAGCGCCGCGTAGAACAATCCCAACCACCCGCCGCGACCGCGCGCGGCGGCCAGGGCGTGCACCAGCGCGATGCCGGCGAACAGCAGCGGCACCAGCGGCATCCAGGCCCACAGCCTGAAGCCCTCGCCCATCGCGCCGAAACCGAAGGCCAGCAGCAGCAGCGCCAGCGCCTGCACCCGGTCGAGCCGCAGCGCGTGGAACTCCGCGCGGAAGCCGCCCGGGTTGTACAGCGCCGCCTGCCACCAGCGCGCGATGATCAGGCAGACCGCCAGCGTCATGGCGAGGATCAGCCCGAACATGCCGGCGATGTCGCTCGCCCCGGGGGGCGTCAGCGCCACCGTCTCGGCGCCCTTCTGGGCGGCCTGCTGGCCTATGCCGGCCACCAGGTCGGCAAACAGCTTCTCGACCTGCGCCAGGTAGCCGCGCCCGATCGTGAGCAGGCTGCCGCCCAGCACCAGGCCGAGCAGCGACGACGCGCACAGCGCCCATGGCCACGACACCGTGAGGCGCAACACCCAGGCCACGGCCGTGATGCCAAGCAGCGCGGCCACGGGCATGATCTCGCCGAAGTAGGCCACCGCCGCCGCCGGCAACAGCGCCCACAGCATCACGAAG
>CAYXJM010000571.1:0-2074 GCA_964465455.1 uncultured Klebsiella sp. | reverse complement strand
GCCTGCACGCGGATGTTGTGCTCCTCGAGATACTTGATCACGCCGATGTGCGCGAGGCCTCGCGCGCCGCCGCCGGCCAGTACCAGCCCGACGCGCGGCGCGGCGTCGGCTGGCACGTCGGGCGGCGCGGCAACGGCGAATGCGGCGAGCAGCGACAGGGCGAGGGCGGTGACCAGCTGGCGCACGTGTGATCTCCCGGGACCGTTGGGTATCGCGATCCAGCATACCAGCTCGACCCGCGCCGGTATGCAGCCGCGGCCGGATCGGGTAAGTTCCGCAGCACGCATTTCACGACACCCGCGCCATGACCGATCCCGCGCCTTCGCCCGTTGCCGGGGAGCCCGGCCGCCTCGCGCGCCCGCTGAGCGCCGACGTCGCCGGCTGGCGGCGCTGGGCGCCGGGACTGCAGATGCTCGCACGCTACGAGCGCGCGTGGCTGCCGCACGACCTGGTGGCGGGCCTGGTGCTGACCACGATGCTGGTGCCCGTGGGCATCGCCTATGCCGTGGCCTCGGGAGTGCCCGGCATCTACGGCCTCTACGCCACGATCGTGCCGCTGCTCGCCTATGCGCTGTTCGGCCCCAGCCGCATCCTGGTGCTCGGTCCGGATTCCTCGCTCGCGGCGCTGATCCTCGCGGTGGTGCTGCCGCTCTCGGGCGGGGACCCGATGCGTGCCGTCGCGCTCGCCGCGGCGATGGCCGTGGTCTCGGGGCTGGTCTGCATCGTGGCCGGGCTGATGCGCCTCGGCTTCGTCACCGAGCTGCTGTCGAAGCCGATCCGCTACGGCTACATGAACGGCATCGCGCTGACCGTGCTGATCAGCCAGACGCCGAAGCTCTTCGGCTTTTCGATCGAGAGCGTCGGTCCTGCGACCGATGCGTGGACGATCGTCGAGTCGATCCTCGGCGGGGCGACCAACTGGACCGCGTTCGCCGTGGGGGCGGGAACGCTCGCGCTGATCTTCCTGCTGAAGCCCTTCCCGCGCATTCCCGGGATCCTGCTGGCCGTGCTCGGCGCGACGCTCGTGGTCGGCGTCTTCGACCTCGGGCAGACGGCCGGCGTGAAGGTGCTGGGGGAGCTGCCCCGGGGCTTGCCCGCCTTCGCGCTGCCCTGGATCTCCGCGGCCGATCTCCGCGCCGTGGTGATCGGCGGCTGCGCCGTGGCGATGGTCTCCTTCGCCGACACCAGCGTGCTGTCGCGCACCTACGCCGCGCGCACGCGCAGCTACGTCGACCCGAACCAGGAGATGATCGGCCTCGGCGCGGCGAACCTCGCGGCCGGATTCTTCCAGGGCTTCCCGATCAGCAGCAGTTCCTCGCGCACGCCGGTGGCCGAGGCGGCGGGGGCGAGGACCCAGCTGACCGGCGTGGTCGGCGCCGTGGCGGTCGCGCTGCTGCTGGTGTTCGCGCCGGACCTGCTGCGCGACCTGCCGAACAGCGCGCTGGCCGCGGTGGTGATCGCCTCGGCGATCGGGCTGTTCGAGTTCGCGGACCTCAAGCGCATCTTCCGCATCCAGCGCTGGGAGTTCTGGCTCTCGATCGGCTGCTTCGCGGGCGTCGCGGTGCTCGGGGCCATTCCCGGCATCGGCTTGGCGGTAGTCGCGGCGATCATCGAGTTCCTCTGGGACGGCTGGCGGCCGCACTACGCGGTGCTCGGCCGCGTGAACGGCATCCGCGGCTACCACGACATCACGCGCTACCCGGGGGCGCGGCTGGTGCCGGGGCTGGTCATCTTTCGCTGGGACGCCCCGCTGTTCTTCGCCAATGCCGAGCTGTTCCAGGACCGGGTGCTGCACGCGGTGGCGGCCTCGCCGACGCCGGTGCGGCGCATCGTGGTGACGGCGGAACCGGTCACCAGCGTGGACGTGACCTCCGCGGACATGCTCGCCGAGCTCGAGCACACGCTGCGCGAGTCGGGCATCGAGCTGCACTTTGCCGAGATGAAGGACCCGGTCAAGGACAAGCTGAAGCGCTTCGAGCTGCTGGAGCAGTTCGGCCCGGACGTCTTCCACCCCACGCTCGGTGCCGCGGTGGACGACTATCTCGCCGATCACGCGGTCGACTGGCAGCCCTGA
>CAYXJM010000570.1:0-2074 GCA_964465455.1 uncultured Klebsiella sp. | reverse complement strand
CGGCGCCCTCGTGGTGCAGGCGGACGCGCGGTCCAGCGCGAAGGCGGTGGCGGCGGTGCTGGACGCCGCGCGTGCGGCCGGCATCGAGGACGTGTCGCTCTCGACACGGCGGCAGTGAGCGTGATGCACCGCCTGCGCTACCTGTTCGCCGCCGCGCTGGGCGGTGCGGTCACGCTCGCGCTGCTCGTGCTGATGCACTCGCTCGTCGCGACCGGCGAGAGCGAGATCGACGAGAGCACCCCGATCCGCATCGCCGACGTCACGATGCCCGGGACCCGCATCGGGGACGGCTTCGAGGCGCGCCTGCCGGAGCGGATCGACGAGCCCGCGCGGCCGCCGTCGGCCGCGCCGCCCGCGGCGCCGGATGCCGACGCGCGGGCGACGGCGCGCGGACTGGCGGTATTGGCGCCGTCCGAGCTGCGGATCGTCGCGCCGCCGGCCGGCGTTGCGGCCGACGGCGACTACCTGCCGATCGTGAAGGTGCCGGCCGTGTACCCGCGCCGCGCGCAGGAGCAGGGCGTCACCGGCCACTGCACCGTCGAATACACGGTCACGGCCACCGGCGCCACGCGCGATGCGCGGCCGGTGGACTGCGAGCCGCCCGGCGTGTTCGAGGAGAGCTCGGTCAAGGCGGCGCTGCGGTTCAAGTACAAGCCGCGCGTGGTCGACGGCCAGCCGGTGGAGGTCGCCGGCGTGCGCAACCAGTTCCTGTTCGAGCTCGACGAATGAACCGGGCCGCGCCAGGCAGGGACGGCGCCGCGGCGCGCCGCGGCCTGCGCCGGATCGGGGCGGCCGCCGTGCTCGCCGTGCTGCCGCTCCTGCTGGCGCCGCCGGGATGGCAGGGCGCGGGGCGGGCGCAGGCCGACGAGGCGCGGGGGCAGGAACTGCAGCGCGCGCGGCGCACGCCGCGGCTGCGCAACGAGGTCTACGCCAGGCTCGAGGCCGCGCAACGGGCGGCGGAGGCGAAGGATTTCGCGGCCGCCGAACGCCTGCTCGCGGCGCTGCAGGCCGAGTTCTCGGGCAAGCGCGCGCTGAACAGCTACGAGCGCGCCAACGTCCACAACTTCTACGCGTACATCTACGACGCGCAGCACAAGTACCCGGAGGCCATACGCGCCTACGAGAAGGTGCTGCAGCAGCCCGGCCTGCCCGCGGCCATGGAGACCGGCACGCGCTACAGCCTGGCGCAGCTCTACCTGCGCACCGAGGACTGGAAGCGCGCCGCCGCGATGCTGGAGTCCTGGTTCGCGATAGCCGAGGAGCCGGCGCCCGAGGCCTGGATGCTGCTGGCGCAGGCGAACTTCCAGACCGGGCGCTACGACCGCGCGCTCGGCAACGTCGACAGGGGGCTGGCCGAGGCGCGCCGGCGCGGGCAGGCGCCGAAGGAGAACTGGTACCTGCTCGCGCGCATGATCTGCTACGGCAAGGGCGATTTGCCGCGCACGGCTGAGGTGCTGGAGGCGCTGGCGCGGCAGTGGCCGCAGAAGGACTACTTCGTGCAGCTGTCGGCGGTCTACGGCGAGCTGAAGGACGAGAAGCGCCAGCTGGCCGCGATGGAGGCGGCCTACCTCGCCGGCTGGCTCGACAGCGAGCGCGAGCTGCTGAACATGGCCTACCTCTATCTCGGCGCCGGGCTGCCGTGGAAGGCGGCGCGCGTGCTGGAAAAGGGCATGGAGGCCGGGCGGATCGAGGCGGTCGCGGCGAACATGGCGCTGCTCGGCAGCGCGTTGCGCGAGGCGCGCGAGAACCGTCGCGCGATCGTCTGGCTCGAGCGCGCGGCGACGTTGGCGGACGATGCGGAGGCGTGGGCGCAGCTGGCGAACCTGCAGCTCGAGGAGGACGCCAGCGAGGCGGCGGCCGAGTCCGCGCGCAAGGCCCTTGCGATGGGCGGCGGGCGCCGCCCCGACAACACGCAGGTGGTGCTCGGCATGGCGCTGTACAACCTCGGCCGCTACGACGAGGCCCGCGCCGCCTTCACCGCGGCGGGCCGCGACCCACGCTCGGCCGGGCTCGCCGCCGAGTGGCTGCGCTTCCTCGAGACCGAGACCGCCCGCGCCGCCCAGCTGGCGCAGGG
>CAYXJM010000569.1:0-2079 GCA_964465455.1 uncultured Klebsiella sp. | reverse complement strand
CGGTGCCCGAGGAGCACGGCGGCCTCGGCATGAACGAGCTCGACTTCGTGCTGCTCGCCGAGGAGACCGGCTACGTGGCGCTGCCCGAGCCGCTGATCGACACCGTGCTGGTGGGAGTGCCCTGCCTGCGCGATTGCGGCAACGCGGCACTCGCCGGCGAATGGCTGCCGAAAATCGCCGCCGGCGAGGCGAAGCTCGCGATCGGGCTCGGCGGCAACCCGCTGGTGGCCGACGCGCACGTCGCGGACCTGCTGCTGCTCGCCCACGGCGACGAGCTGCACGCGGTGCCGCGCGCAGCCGTCACGCTGACCGCGAACGCGTGCCTCGATCCGTCGCGCCGCCTGTTCCGCGTCGACTGGGAGCCATCGGCCGCGACGCGGATCGCGGGCGGCGCGGCCGGCCGCGCGCTGCTCGACGCCGCGCTGAACCGCGCCGCGCTCGGCGCCGCCGCGCAGTGCCTCGGCCTCACGCAGCGCATGATCGAGATCTCGGTGGCCTACACGCGCGACCGCCAGCAGTTCGGCCAGGCGATCGGCACGTTCCAGGCGGTGCAGCACCTGATGGCGAACGTCGCGGTGAAGCTCGAGTACGCGAAGGCGCCGGTGCACCGTGCCGCCTACGACGTCGCGCACGGGCTCGCGCGCGCCGCCGTCTCGGTCTCGCACGCGAAGATCGCGGCGAGCGAGGCCGCGGCGCTCGCCGCGCGCAACAGCATCCAGGTGCACGGCGCGATGGGCTACACGTGGGAGGTGGACCTGCACATCTTCGCCAAGCGCGCGTGGACGCTGGACAACGCCTGCGGCGACCGCGCCTTCCACAAGCAGCGCGTCGCGGATTTCGTACTCGCCGACAATGCCGCGATCGGCGCCGGCGCCACATTCTGAACGGAGGACCTGGCCATGGCCGAAGCCTATATCGTCGACGCGCTGCGCTCGCCCACCGGCAAGCGCAAGGGCTCGCTCGCCGCGGTGCACGGGGCCGACCTCGGCGCACACGTGATCAAGGCCATCGTGGAGCGCAACGCGATCCCCGCGGAGGACTACGACGACGTGATCTTCGGTTGCGTCGACACGATCGGTGCGCTCGCCGGCGACATCGCGCGCACCGCGTGGCTCGCCGCAGGCCAGCCGCTCAGCGTGCCCGGCACCACGGTCGACCGCCAGTGCGGCAGCTCGCAGCAGGCCGTGCACTTCGCCGCGCAGGCCGTGATGAGCGGCACGCAGGACGTGGTGCTCGCCGGCGGCGTGCAGACCATGAGCAGCATCCCGATCTCCTCGGCGATGCTCGCGGGCCAGCCGCTCGGCTTCACGACGCCTTTCGCCGAGAGCCTCGGCTGGCAGAAGCGCTTCGGCGACGCACCGGTCAACCAGTTCTATGCCGCGCAGCGCATCGCCGACCACTGGGGCGTGAGCCGCGAGGCGATGGAGGTCTTCGCCAAGGAGAGCCACGACCGCGCGCTGAAGGCGATCGCCGAGGGGCGCTTCGAGCGCGAGATCGTGCCCTACACGCTGCCCGACGGCACGGTGTTCCGCATGGACGAGACCGCGCGCCTGAGCACGCTGGAGAAGATGGCCACGCTGGCGCCGGTCGACCCGGCCTATCCGGGCATCACGGCCGCGGTGTCGAGCTCGACCTGCGATGCCTCGGCCGCGGTGCTGGTGGTCTCGGAGGCGGCGCTGAAGCGCTACGGCCTGACGCCGCGCGCGCGCATCCATCACCTCAGCGTGCGCGCCGACGACCCGATCTGGCACCTGACCGCGCCGATCCCGGCCACGGCGCACGCGCTGAAGAAGGCGGGCATGAAGATCGAGGACATCGATCTCGTCGAGATCAACGAGGCCTTCGCCTCGGTCGTCATGGCCTGGCTGAAGGAGACGGGCTACCCGTACGCGCGCACCAACGTAAACGGTGGCGCGATCGCGCTCGGTCACCCGCTCGGCGCCTCGGGCGCGAAGCTGATGACCACGCTGCTGCACGAGCTCGAGCGCAGCGGCGGCCGCTACGGCCTGCAGACCATGTGCGAGGGCGGCGGCCAGGCGAACGTGACGATCATCGAGCGGCTCTGAGTGGTTCGGATCG
>CAYXJM010000568.1:0-2091 GCA_964465455.1 uncultured Klebsiella sp. | reverse complement strand
CCGTCGGCCTGTTCCTGCGCGAGCAGCGCGTCGAGGTACTCCGGCTCCATGTCGCGGCGCGCGCACAGCACCACGATGTGCGAGGCGTTCAGGATCTTCGGCGCGTTGTAGGCGAACAGGCCGGTCGCGCTCTGCGCCACCTGCGCCTTGCCCTCGGGCGTGGCGGCGATCACGAAATGCCAGGGCTGGGAGTTGGTCGACGAGGGGCTCCAGCGCAGCAGCTCGCGCAGCTGGCCGAAAAGCCCCGGCGGGATCTTGCGCTCGCCGTCGAAGGCCTTGCAGCTGTGACGGCGGCGCGCGGCCAGTGCGATGTCCATGCGTGTCCCCTGTGTGCCGGAAAAAGGTGCGCAAGATCGCCCGCGCCCCGCCCCGGTGTCAACGGCGCCATCAGCCGGTGTCGCCGATCCCGACGACGCTGGTCAGTATCAGGCGGACCAGGTCGGCCTGGCGCGCGGTATCGGTCTTGTCGAACACGCGCTTGCAGTAGGTCCGCGCGGTCGCCTCCGTGATCCCGAGCGCCTGCGCGATCCGCTGCAGGCTCTGCCCTTCGGCGAGCAGGACGGCCAGCCGGGCCTCGGTGGTCGTCAGCCCGAACAGGCTCGCCACGTGGTCCACGCGCAGGAACGGCGCGCTCCCGGCGCGCGGGCGCAGGTACACGGCGGCCTCGGCGCGTCCCGCGACGGGCTCGTCCTCGCGCCGCAGCCGCCTGAGCAGCACGCTCACTGCCTGCGCCGCGTGCGGCGCGACCATGAACGAGGCCGAATCGCGCGCCGCGCCGGGCCCGAGCACCTCGGCCAGCGCGTGCGCGAAGGCATTCTGGTCGCGCGCCTCGGTGAAGCCGAGCCGCCCGTGCGCGAGCTGCAGGCCGGGGTTGCCCTCCAGCAGCGCCTGGGCGGCGCGGTTCGCGACCGTGACCCTGGCGCCGGCGTCGATCAGCAGGGTCGCGACGCCGAAGGCATCGACCTGCTCGCGCAGCCGGCGGTACTCGGCGTCGGCGCGCTCCAGCCGCGCGCAGATCTTCAGCACCCGCTCGAGGTGGGGCAGCAGCGACTGCAGCAGGCGCCGCTCGCGCCGCGCGTAGGCGCCGCCGTCGGCACCGCGGCTCAGGTTCAGCCACGCGCGCGCCCCGTGCGGTTCGCCGAAGCAGCCGACCAGCGCGTGTTCGGTCGCGGTGCGCGTGCAGTACTGCCGGTAGTAGTCGCTGCGCTCGAAGGCCTCGCGCGGCACGAAGTCCTCGTAGCCGTACACGCGCCCGGGCTCCATGCGCGCGTAGTCGAGCGGGTTCAGCGCGCGGAAGGTGTCGTAGTAGAGCCGCGTCAGCGTGAGCGTGTGCCACGCCGAGTCGCGGATGTCGCGCGCGGGCTCGCTGCCGGCGGCGTCGCCGAACATCAGCAGCGCCCCGCTCGAGCGCATCGCGAGGCGGAACTCGTGCAGGAAGGCCGCCCAGCCCTCGGGCTGGAGCGTGGCGTCGTAGGCGAGGGCTATCAGTCGCTGCTGCATGAACCGTCACGATGGCCGCGGGGCACCGGCGACCATTATGCGGCCTGCAGCGCGGATGCGCGCGCCGGGCTACTCCTCGGCGGCGACCGTCACCACCAGCCCGTCGAGCCGCGGCGAGACGGTGATCTGGCAGGCGAGGCGGCTCTCGGGCTGGCGCGAGGCGAGCTGCGCGAGGCGCGCCTCCTCGGCGCGATCCGGCGTGCCGCAGGCCGCGCGCCACGCCTCGTCGACGAGCACGTGGCAGGTGCCGCAGGCCGCCACGCCGCCGCAGATGCCCTCGATGCCGGGCAGGCCCTCGAAGAAGGCCGCGTTCATCAGCGTGTTGCCGTCCTCCACGTCGAGCGCGTGCGCCGTGCCGTCGCGGTACCTGAACGTCACATTGGCCATGTCTTCTTCCCTCCAGTCGCACGAAAGCCGTCGCGCGGTGCGTGATCCAGCGGCGGCGAGCATAGCCACGCCGGTGCGCCGCGTCAGTCTCCAAATGGTGATTGGAGGGCGCGCGCGGGCGACGCATCATCGGCAACCATCCGCAATCCGCCCACGGAGCCCCGATGGACATCGTATTCAACCCGCTCGCGCGCGACTTCTACG
>CAYXJM010000567.1:0-2101 GCA_964465455.1 uncultured Klebsiella sp. | reverse complement strand
GCAGCGGGCTCGGCAGGTAGCCGTCCTCGGAGCCGTGGTGCTCGCAGAAGTTGATGGTCACCGGCAGCCCGAGCGAGTCGATCCACGCGATCTGCTCCAGCGTGGTGTCGTAGGTCGCGGCCAGCGAGGCCCCGGTCGTGGCGACGGGGGCGCGGCATTCGTATTTCACGCAGACATAGGCCATCGGCTTCCTCGTACCGCTCGGTTGTTCCGGGAGCGCGCATGATCGCAGGCCCGGCGCGCGAGCGCGAGCCGGGCGCGAACTGAACGCGGTGTAATGCCCGCGCGGGGCGCCACCGGGCATAATGCCCCGCGGCGCAGAACACCCATACCAGCGCGCCCACCGGAGCCCGCCGTGCCCGACCCGAAGTTCACGTTCTGCCGCATCTGCGAGAACCAGTGCGGCCTCGCCGTCACGGTCGAGGGCGATCGCATCACGCGCGTCGAGCCCGACACGGCGCACGTCGCCTCGCGCGGCTTCGCCTGCAACAAGGGGCTCACGCTCGAGCGCGTGCGCGCCTCGCCCGACCGCGTGACCACGCCGCTGAAGAAGGTCGACGGCCGCTTCGAGCCGATCGGCTGGCCGCAGGCCCTCGCGGAGATCGGCGCGCGCGTGCGCGCGATCCGCGCCCGCCACGGCGACGACGCCGTCGGGCTCTACTTCGGCAACCCGATCAGCTTCAGCCTGCTGATGCCGATGCTGATCACCGGCTTCGCGCAGGGGCTGAACACGGCGAAGGTCTTCACCACCGGCAGCCTCGACTGCAATAACAAGTTCCTGGTCGGCAAGCACCTCTACGGCTCGCCGATGGCGCTGACTTTCCCCGACGTCGACGCCACGCGCTTCCTGGTGATCATCGGCGGCAACCCCGCGATCTCGAAGATGAGCTTCATCAACCTGCCGGACCCGGTGCGCCGCCTCGAGGGCATCGTCGCGCGCGGGGGGCGCGTGGTGCACCTGAACCCGCGCCGCACCGAGACCGCGAAGGCCGTCGGCGAGCAGGTCTTCATCCGCCCCGACACAGACGTGTTCTTCCTGCTCGCCTTCCTCAACGAGATCATCGCGCGCGACGGCGTGCGCCACGAGCGCGTCGCCGCGCACATGAACGGCTTCGGGCAGGTCGCCGCGCTGGTCGCGCCGTGGACGCCGGAACGGCAGGCCGCGCTCACGGGCGTGCCTGCGGACACGCTGCGCGAACTGGTGGGCGCCTACCTCGCTGCCGACGGCGCGGCACTCTACGGCTCCACCGGCATCAACCAGGGCAGCAACGGCAGCACGGCCTTCTGGCTGCTCGAGGTCATCAACGCCGTCAGCGGCAACCTCGACCGCCGCGGCGGCACTTTCATGGGGCGCGGCATCGTCGACTACGCGAAGGCGACGGCCAACGCCGACGCGAAGGTGTTCCGCTCGCGCGTCGGCGACACGCCGAGCTTTCTCGGCGCGCTGCCGACCGCGCTGCTCGCCGACGAGGTCCTCGTGCCGGGACCCGACCGGCTGCGCGCGATGTTCGTGGTCTCCGGCAACCCGCTGATCACCGGCACCAACAGCGCGCGCATGGCGCAGGCCTTCGGCGAACTCGAGCTCCGCGTCAGCATCGACCTGGTGCGCAACGAGACGGCCGAGCTCGCCGACTACATCCTGCCCGGCACGCACTTCGCGGAACGGCCCGACCTGCCGTTCTCGTTCTTCACCTTCTCGGGCCTGATGCCCGAGCCGTGGATCCAGTACACCGAACGCATGGTGACGCCGCCGGGCGAGGCGCGCGACGAGAGCTGGATCCTGGCACGGCTCGCGGCGGCCTGCGGCGCGCCGCTGTTCGGCTCGCGCGCGCTGCAGGCGCTGCTCGACGCGGGCGAGGCGGCGAAACGGCTGCCGCTCGTCGGGCCGCGGCTCCGGCCCGCGCCCGATCGCGTGCTGGACCTGATCCTGCGCGTCGCGAAGCTGGGCGGCGCGCGCGCGCTCGCGCGTTCCCCGCACGGCCGGCCCCTGCCGCCGAACGCGGGTGGCGACTACCTCGGCAAGCGCGTGATCACCGCGAGCGGCAAGGTCGAGCTGGCGCCGCCCGAGCTGCTGGCGCTCGCCGCGGCGCGCCTGCCGGAG